>JBGQDJ010000269.1:0-4691 GCA_041495805.1 Geobacteraceae bacterium | reverse complement strand
CGCTCTTAGTCGCGGCAAGGTCGAATGGATCGATTGTCCGGACATTCTTGACCCCCATCGCCCGGCATAGTTCAGGTATGTCGATACGGTTTGCGGGCTGGTCCATAAGGGTGAAACCGGACGCGGGATTCTCCTGCCTTCCGGTCATGGCCGTAATCCGGTTGTCGAGGATTATCACCGTAGCAGGCACATTGTTGTATACCATGTCCATCAGGCCATTTATGCCGGTATGGAGAAAGGTGGAATCGCCGATAACGGCAACAACCTTTTTCTTCTCCTCCGCTGAAACGACCTTGATCACACCCAGGGACATGCCGATGCTCGCCCCCATGCAGATGCAGGTGTCCATGGCGGATAACGGCGGCATGAATCCGAGGGTGTAGCAGCCGATATCACCAGTGACATACGCCTTCAACTGGTTGAGGGCAAAGAATACCCCCCGGTGCGGACAACCGGGGCACATGTTGGGGGGACGTCCGGGGAGTGGCAATCCTTCCGATTCCACTTTCCCGGTGGAGACAAGATCCGCAATGACACCCGCCTTTATAAAGGCATCCCTTATCCGTCCCGGCGTCAATTCACCGCATATGGGAAGGATCTCCTTGCCGACTACGGCAATACCGGCCGCCTTGATCTGTTCCTCGATAAAAGGGTCGAGCTCCTCGACAACAAAGAGCTTCTTCACCTTGGAGGCGAATTTCCTGATGAGCTCCATGGGGAGAGGATAGATCATGCCGAGCTTCAGGGTGGAGGCCTTAGGGAGTATCTCACGGACGTACTGATAGGGAACCCCGGAGGTTATGATGCCGATTCCCTTGCCGCGCATCTCCAGGCGGTTTATGTCGAGGGTTGCGCCGAATTCGCCGAGCTTTTTTACGCGCTCCTCGACCAGCGGATGACGGACCCGCGCATTGCCCGGAAGCATGACGAGTTTTGCCGCGTTTCTGACCAGCTTAGGTTCCGGCAGGCCCTGGACAGGCTCGCCCAGCTCAACAATGGACTTGCTGTGGGAAATCCGTGTGGTGGTGCGGAGCATTACCGGGGTGTCAAACTTCTCGGAAATCTCAAATGCAAGGATGGTGAACTCTTTGCACTCCCTGGAGTCGGAGGGCTCCAGCATCGGAACCTTGACGAATTTCGCATAGTTTCTATTATCCTGTTCGTTCTGTGAGGAGTGCATTTCCGGGTCGTCGGCCGTAACAAGGACCAGCCCGCCGTTGACACCTGTATACGACAGGGTGAAGAGGGGGTCCGCCGCGACGTTCACACCCACGTGCTTCATGGCGACAAGCGCCCTGCCGCCGCCGAATGAGGCGCCGATACCGACGTCCAGCGACACCTTCTCATTGGGCGCCCAGGACGCGTCTATCTCTTTGTACTGGATGATGTTTTCGAGAATTTCGGTGGAGGGTGTGCCGGGGTAGGCGCTTGCGACCTTTACACCCGCTTCATAGGCGCCGCGGGCAATGGCTTCGTTTCCGGAGAGAATTGCTTTCATAACCTGCTCTTTCCTATATCTATTTCAGATTAAAAACAGACTGTCGTAACAATTTCGAAATGGTGGGAAGCACCCTTTAAGCATCCGTAACAGATTGCAATCATGAGGTTTTATTATGCTGTATTACCCCCCGTGATCGCCTTGGAAATATACAAGATGACAGCCGATCATGTCAACTGTTTAAAGGGTTTTCTATTAAAAGATCTGAATTTACTTTGCATCACTGCTGGATCTTTACGCCTTTATAATCAGTGAACTCCTTATGCATTCCTTCCGTGACCTCCCGATCGTAGTCGATCACTGTTTCCTTGTAATCCTGCTCTGTAAGGTCTTCACCAGGGTTCTTCGAATCATATTCGAGCAGATGGCATGATTCGTCCATTTCGTTAATCAAGTATTCAGTCGTTACCGGTGTTAAGGTGATCCTTGCACGCCACCACCCCATGCGAGGACTCTGGTGGATGTAATACATTGTATCCGGTTCAAATATTATCTTCCCCGCTTCGTGGGTTTCCGCCCGTGCGACTAGGTAGTGCAGTCCTGGCTCTACATCCTTCTTGATAAAATAGCCGCGCCCCTTGGTGACCCCGATCATCTTTCGGTCGAGGAACGTATCGAACTCTATGAGGCCTCCAAATGAAGTCGTCCTGGCCACCAGCAGCCCGGATTTCCCTGGGTCCGGCCGGATTGTCCTTATGTCCACTTTTACTTCTTTATCGATCATGTATGAAGGTCCGGAACAGGCAGTCAGCAGCAATAAAAACGGGAGCAGCAGCAACAATCTTTTCATGGGTTTCCTCCTTTTATGCTCCGAGGGATACTGAACGTCACTCCATGATGAAGCATTTCCCATGGGGTCTAAAAACAGGTTAGAACCAAATATCGCCTGGGTTGCCACGCTTCTCTTTGCAAATAAGTTTTTCATGTCTGATACTCCTTCTTTGATTTGTTTGTTGAAGGATGATAAATTTATCAACGAACTTGGAGTCGGAATCATTCCTGATTCTAAAATTGATTTGAGCAGCGTTTTCCGGGAATAGGCGACTTTGGGCCCCCGCTCGTCCGGTGCTTCATACACTCATCAGCACCCCTTCAAGCAATCCGAAATCGCTGATCTTGAGCCGGTCAAAGCCGAATATCTCCATCGTTTTCAGTGTTACCAGAATACCTGCGATGATCAGGTCTTCCCGCCCCTTTTCCAGCCCGGGAACGGACAAACGCTGTTCAGGGGTCATGGGGTGCAGCAATGAAAATATCCCTCTTATCTCGTCCATTTCCATTACATAATTGTTGACTAGGCGATAATCATATGCGGTCATTTTCATGCTTATAGCTGCCAGAGTGGTCGCAGTGCCCGCGGTACCGACAAGCGTGGCGTTTTCGAGATAGGGAAGGAGCCCCATTTTATCGAGGCTTACACGAAGGGTCAGCAGTTCCCGCGAAATCTTCTCTTCCATGGCTTCGCAGGTGATCTTCCCTTCCGTAAGCCGTACTACACCCAGCGGCAGGCTCTCTGTAAACAGAAGGCTCTCTCCCCTGGCCACGGTATATTCGGTGCTCCCGCCGCCAATATCAAACACCAGGAAATTCCCCGATTTATCATCCAGACCTGAAAGAACCCCATTTAATGTTAATACCCCTTCTGTTTCGCTATCAATAACCTCAAGCTCTATCCCGCTTTCTCGGCGGATCAGGTCACGGAAAGACTTGCCGTTCACTGCGTCGCGCACGGCGCTGGTTGCCACCGCCCTGGTCCGGGCTACTTCGTGCCGACCTATTTCAGCTGCAAAATCCCGCATGGCTGCCAATGAGCGTTCCATTGCCGCTGCCGATATCCCGGTCTCTTCGCTGAATCCACCCCCAAGTCTGGTAATCCTTCTCAGGTGAATGACAGTCCTGATATTCCGGTGATCATCGACATGGCCTATAAGCAAACGGGCGGTATTGGTGCCCAGGTCAATCGCTGCCGACGGGGATTGCATCAAAAAGCTCCATTTCCGACTTAACTATATCGTATGAGTATTCAGCGATCTTGTTAAAGGCATTGAGTATATCCGAATAGATCAGCCCCGCCGCAACCGTACATTTGCCGGTAGTCAACCGCGTCATATGGGTGTTGTTGAAATTTCCCTCCATTTCCTTGATGGAATCCTTGAGAGATCTGGCAATTTCAAGGGTTTCCGCGGATGTGTTGCCCAGGGAGGAGGTGGAAAGGGTGACGATTTCAGATACCTTGGCGGCAAGGGACTTGAGTTCGATTATTGCCGTGTCTGAAAAAAATATTTTCCCTTCTTTCTTCTTTCGCAAACAGTCCTGTATGGTTTCTGCCTGGTCTCCCATGTGCTCCAATTCACTGACAATATGCAGCATGACTGGAATCTCGATGGAATTTGCGGAGTTTATGGAGCGTCTTGAAAGCAGAACCAGAAACCCGGAAATCTCACGATTGAGAATGTCGAGCACCTCTTCTTCCTGCTTTATCCTTATGGACATTTTGGCGTCATATTGATGGAATTGATCGACGGTGTTGTTGAACATGGAACGGGCAATTTCCGCCATCCGCTTCAATTCGTTCTTGACCTGGAGAAGGGCGATGGGGGGGGTATTGATTACCCGTTGATCTATGAACTTCGGACGCGGCTCAATATCGAGCCCCTCTTTTTTGCCGGGAAGGAGGTAGTCGGCTGATCTGGCAAAAAAACCGATAAAAGGAAGAAAAAGGATTGCACTCAAAATCGAGAATATTGTATGGGCGTTGGCCAGATGCCGGGCAATAAAAGGCCTTGTCGGAGGGGTCAGGTTAGTGATGATCTTATCTATGGCCGGGGCGATGAACTCCGCGTCGCCGGGTGAGAGGAATGCGACGCATTTGATGAATATCGAGAAGAATAGCAGTACCAATACCACTGCAAAAAGATTGATCACAAAATATATGAGGGCGGTACGTTTTGCCGCCCTTGTTCCATTTATAGCGGCGATGGCGGTGATAGATGTTGTGCCGATCACCCCGCCGACGATTATGGCCACGCCATCCGTAAAGGAGAGCAGGCCGCTGCTGGCAAGGGCTATTACGATGCCTGTCGCCGCGCTGCTCGATTGGACGAGAAAGGTAAGCAATGCGCCAAGCATGACAGCCGTGATCCGCCAGGAAAAGAAATGGCTGTGGACCCCTTTTACCAGCGCGCTCCGGCTT
>JBGQDJ010000268.1:0-4700 GCA_041495805.1 Geobacteraceae bacterium | reverse complement strand
GATGGTAATGACAAATATTCTTCCCTAATAAACTTTAGCCAATAATGTAGATATCTAAAGATATCTAACTTTGGCATAGGACCGATAAAAAAACAATATTCATACACGGTTTTCTTTCAAGAGATTATTTTCTGACAATATACGAGCCGAATCTTCAATTGAAGTAAACTCAATTCCCGATCTTTCGGCAATGTCAAGCAAGGTGTTGTTGCCGTCGGAAAGGTTCAATACCCACAACATCGCAAGCTCATTTTTCCCAATGTTGGAGTAGAGGCCTCTCTTCCCCAACTGCGGCTCACAATGCGGATTCATGTTCATAAACTTTCCGTTGTTTTCCAGAATTCGCAAAATACTCCATAATATTTGAAACGACTCGTCCAATGCGTCCGATCTAACAAAGTCAAGATTGTCCGCGGATGTATGATATTCGGGATATTCACCAAAAGGTGTTCTGGAGAGCCTGCCGACCGGCAGGTTGAAGCCCGGCGAGCAGTACTGGCGTTCATCGTATCCATACGGATAAAAATCAATTATATTATGCAAACCTCCGGAATGCTTCAGAGCGTGTGCGGCTGCCCTGTCAATTTCCGCATCACCTATCCGGCTTTTTTTGTAGGTAAACGGACCGGCATCTCCCAGACCCGATAACACGAGTCCGTGCTTTATGTTCCCGGTTTTCTCCTGGTTGAGCGCCAGCCACGTAATCGCCCCGATGGTGCCGGGAATAAAGAGGAACCGATAGGAGTAGCGGTGCCTAACGGAGCTTAAACGCTGCGCCAACATTGTCGCCACAGCTACCCCCGACAGGTTGTCGTTCGCGAGCGAAGGATGGCAGGCGTGGCACGAAAACAAAATCTCTCCATCTTCTTCGCCTTGCAGAAAGAGTTCTCCGTAACTCAGAGAACCGTCTTCCAACGTGGAATCAATGAAAACCTCATACTCCCTTTCTTCAAGCATCTGAAGCTGCTTGTGACTCAGACAGAAGCCCCAATTCTCCCTGTAATAGGAGGTCCTGTAGGGAATCCACTCAGAATGCTCAGGGATGCTGAAAAGGTGTTCCTTCAGTTCCGTCAGGGAAACAGATTTGTTGACTGGCACGCTGTAATTCAGGACGTGCAGGTTCGACTGTCGGAAGTCTACTATTTTCTCCCCCTCAGAATTCTTTATGTAGGCATCTCTGATATTCCATTCCCTGGGCACCGTCCAGTCGAAAACCCTTGTTCCAGAAGGGACCTCGTTGATTTTCAGTGGAATGCGCCTGCCCACGATGCCCAGGGTTTGACGCAAGCCATCCCCAGTTATGCTCCGGCAGATCGGAAACAACTCCTTTATTAAGGCATACGCCGTCTCACCAACGGAATCGGGTCCGGAATTATTTGTATTGACATTCTTACTCATACGATAAAGTCCGGATAAGTTTTGTCCCGCTCCGAGACAACCTTTACATCTTCAGGCCAGCGGATCCCGAATGCCGGATCATCCCAGCGTACGCCCCGGGAGTTTCCAGGTATATAGAACTCGGACATCTGGTAAATGACCTCGCTATTCTCCTCAATGGTCTGGAAACCATGGGCGAAATCCTCTGGGATATAGAGCATGCGTCTGTTCTCTTCGGATAGCACGGCACCAAAATGTTTCCTGAAGGTCGGCGATTCGGGACGAAGATCAATGATTACGTCGAAAATTGCCCCCTTGGTGCAGCGGACCAGCTTGGCCTCGCCAGAAGGCGACTGGTAGTGCATCCCCCGCACCGTCCCCTTGTGAACGTTAAATGAAATGTTGCACTGGGCGACATGAGGGTTCAACCCCCTGGCCTCAAACTCCTTCTGGCAAAAAGAACGACCAAAAAAACCGCGCTCGTCCTCAATCTTTTCGATGTCGATGATATATGCTCCGCTGAGCTTAGTTTCCGTGATAATCATTCTCAAGTCACTCCAACTTTGTGGTTACCTTGCCGCCAGCGTTGCGTGAGTCATAAGTATTTCTATACGGCTTTGGCTGCGTGAGGTGAAAAATTAATATTGTTTTATAACCTTGGCAGAAAAGAATAAGGCAACAATATAGATTATCATCACGGGATAATCCTTACCTCGGGAATGGGTATAACGAACTTCCCGCCCCATTCCCTGATGTAGGCATTCTGTTCCATGATCTCTTCCTTGAAATTCCAGGGAAGGATAAACAGATAGTCAGGCTTGGTTTCCCTGATTTTGTCCGGGCTGAAAATGGGGATATGGGTCCCGGGAAGAAATTTACCCTGCTTGTAAGGGTTGCGGTCCACCGTGTAATTGAGGAAATCGGTGCGAATGCCGCAGTAATTCAGCAGTGTGTTCCCCTTGCCTGGGGCGCCATATCCTGCAACTTCCTTTCCCTCTCTTCTGGCAGCGATGAGGAATTCCAACAGCTTTCTCTTGGTTTCCCTGACTTGTTCCGCAAAATCGGCATAGGTTTCAAGTGATGTAATACCGAATTTCTCTTCCCTTGCCTTCATCTCCAGTACCCGCCCGGAGACCTCGCGTGAACCGTCATCATTATGGCATGCAAATATTCGGAGAGAACCGCCATGGGTAGGCAACTCCTCTACGTCGAATAGGGTAAGGCCGTGGGCTGAAAATATCCTTTCCACCGTGTAGAAGGAAAAATACGAAAAATGCTCGTGGTAAATTGTGTCGAACTGACTCTTCTCCATTAGGCGGACCAGATGCGGAAACTCCATGGTTACAACTCCACCTGGTTTGAGCAGTATCTTCATCCCACCGACAAAGTCGTTGAGGTCGGGCACCTGCGCCAGAACATTGTTGCCGAGAAGGAGGTCCGCCGATCTTCCTTCAGCAGCCATGCGCCGCGCAGTCTCAACGCCGAAAAAATCCGTTAGTGTCGGGACACCCTTCTTCACGGCCTCCTCGGCGACATTGAGCGCGGGCTCCACACCGAGACATGGAACGCCGCGAGCCACGAAATACTGCAGGAGATATCCGTCATTACTGGCGAGTTCGACTACATGCGAATTCCTGTCCAGTCCGAACCGTTGTATAGCCATATCGACGTAATTCTCGGAGTGTTTCAGCCAGGAGTCTGAAAAGGAGGAAAAGTATGCATATTCAGTGAAGATATGATCAGGGTTAACGTACTCATCGAGTTGCACCAGGAAGCATTTCCCGCAGACATAGACATGGAGGGGATAAAAGGGTTCCATAGCGTTCAGTTGTTCCGCGCTGACGTAACTCTCACACAGTGGCGACATACCCAGATCGACAAAGGTATGTTGTAAATCTTCACCACAGAATCGGCACTTGCTGTTAATGTGCATGCTTTTTCTCCTTCATCGCTTCATTATTATGAGTCGGTAAACTGCCAAATTTGAAAATCCGGCTGTCAGTATTTGATAGTTGGTCATTCCATTGAGGCCCATTGCAAAGCATCGGTCAAGTATCCCTTTTCCCGCAGATGGTTAAGTTGCATCAGACGCATGAAATGGGATTGGCGAAAATTATCGTCCTTGAAATTCAACGCATGAAGTCCGTCTCTCAACCCGATTATGGAGGCGTCCAGATCATATATCGGCAGGTGCTCCGGCGCGATTTTCTTGAAAAGATCGAAGTTGACCCTGTAAGAGCGCTTGTCGGGCTGTGCATCGGCGTTTATCTGCACTTCAACTCCGGGTATGAGTCGGGCAACCGCCTCGGCCAGTTGCCTGACCTGGTAGTTTCCCTGCTCCCTCCCAACATTGACGGCGAAAAAGTCGCCCCCAATCGACGAATCTCTGCTGATGGCCCAATCTATGGCGCGGGCCATGTCCTTGACATCGATAAGAGGTCGCCACGGAGTACCGTCGCTGAGTATCGATATCTGTTTTGAGGAAACCGCACCGGCCACGAAATCGTTCAGGACCAGATCGAGCCGCAACCTGTCGCTTATTCCGCAGGCGGTCGAGAACCTCAGGCTGGTAACCGTGAAGCCGTCACCAGCCAGCGGCTGCAAGTCCCTTTCAGAGAATACCTTGGAGCGGGCATACGCCGTCAATGGGTTCAACGGCGCGTCTTCGGTTCGCGCACCACCCTCCGCGGAACCGTACATGCTGCAGCTGGATGCAAACACAAATGTCCCAATCCCTGCTTTTTTGGCCTTTTGAGCCAAGTTGATGGTGGCGCGATGATTGATCTCCATGGTGACATCTTCATACTTGCTGCCTATGGGATCATTGGAAATCGCCGCCAGATGCACGATGGCATTGACATTGTCCAAAATATCTTCAGGAAAACTTCTCACATCGCCAAAATACTGCTGGTTGAGCCTGAGCTCGGGGAGGAAATCCAGAGGGATCGAGCAGGTGGAGTAGTATCCAATATCGAATCCAATTATGGTTGCATCAGGGTAGGATCGGCGCAACTGTCTGACAACTGGCGGTCCGACGTAACCCATGTTTCCGGTGACAAGTATTTTCATGCTGGTATCCTTTCCAATTCTGATGTTGTCGGCTCTATTGCCGCTTGGCTCCATATGTCCCGCATGGGAGAAAACTTTATGTTGTTCAACAGATATCTTATCTTTGCCTCCATTCTCTCCAGATTCAGATAGTGCCTGAAACGGGATTTCAATCGGGCACGGATTCGCGGTTGATTCGGATCGATTTCCCAAGGGTGGAAATAAACCACAGCCGGTTGTCCCTCGCGTTCATTAATATGTTTTATGGCCATTCT
>JBGQDJ010000267.1:0-4701 GCA_041495805.1 Geobacteraceae bacterium | reverse complement strand
CTCTTCTGCTACATTATTCCGGCGGTTATGTCGGGAATGACACCGGGCCTTTGCACCTTTCAAACCTGATGAAGAAAAACTCCATCGGAATATATATGAGAGAGGATGCATTACTCCATTACAGTCCGATATTCCCTCAACTTACGACAAAGTTCCTCAAGCCCGGGAGTTCTGAGGAAATCTATCCGGCTCTGGAGAAATTGGTTTCGCTATCGCTTTGATGCTCGCAAGACAGGAATGAGAATAGAATTACAACGGTGTGAGCCAGCGGACCGCCGTTTTCAATATTTTCCGGGAGATTCCGAAACAGGAATTTAAAATGAGGGCGCTAATCGATCAACCTGAAACAGGTGCGCAACCGTCGTACCGGACCAAAGAAGGCGGAGTGCGCCTAAGAGCCGCACAACCATCCGGGACGCGCGGGACTCCTCTCGTCAGTATAATTACTGTTGTACGTAATGGCGCCGATTACCTGGAGCAGACCATCCGCAGTGTCCGTGATCACCGGAACGGAGTTGCGGAATACATCGTTATCGACGGTGCTTCAGATGACGGAACCCTAGAAATCATCAGTGCCAATGAAGAGTGTATCGATTACTGGCTAAGCGAACCCGACAGCGGCATATTCGCCGCCATGAACAAGGGTATCGCCCGCAGTACCGGGAAATACCTACTCTTTCTGAATGCCCGTGATATGCTGGTCGCCGATATCGGCCAACTTCGGGATATCCTCACTCTTGATTTTGTTCTTGTGTATGGAAAGGCAAACATGCTGGAGCCAGACGGGAAGCTCTCCTACGTCAAGGGACGGACACTCAGGAGTTATCGGGAACTCCATAAGGGAATGCGGATTTGTCATCAGGCCATATTTTTCCGGCGCGATTGGATTGGCTTCTATGACACAACCTATCGTCTCCTGGCTGACAGGGTGAAGGTTCATGATATTATCCGGAGTCATGGCATCGATCGGACACGCTTCATCGATCTCCCCATTGCCGACTACTTCGAGGGGGGTATAAGCAGACAATGTTTTAACCTGCTAAAAGAAGAGGAATTCCGATTTCTCCGGTCCATAGGGAGAGGTTTTTATGCCTTTTACAGAAACATTGGCTGGCTATTCAGGAAGAATTTGAAAGAGCCATGGCGTGCTTTTGTGAAACATTATTCCCCATGACCTTTGAGGTGATCGCTTGAATATAGGGCTCTATTTGATGGATTTCAATCCGGGCGGCATGGGAGGGATCGAAACATATATAAGGAACCTCGTTTTCACCCTCCTTAACAGCCACTGTGAAAACTCCTATACCTTGGTCTGCAGCGAGGCCAACGCCGGAAATTTTTCCGTTGTTGATGTCACCTCCAAGACAATCACGTTCGACAATCGGAGCGGTGCGTTAAACAGGTTCGTGCGAAGCGCCCTGAGAAAGACATGCAACATCGACCTGGTAAAACGAAGGGTTGACAACCTGGGGTTGGATGTCGTCCATAACCCCTTTACCAACATCAGGCCCCTTGGTTTGCGGACTCCGACCGTCGTGACTTTCTATGACCTGCAACACGAATACTGGCCCCATTTCTTTCCGCCACGCGAGCTTGAACGCCGTAAATACAAGTATCGGACTGCGTCGCACCAAGCAACTCGGATTATGGCGATTTCCGATTTCACCAAACAGTCCCTTGTCGAACGGTATGACGTGCCGGCAGACAGGATTGAGGTAGTTCATCTTAGCTGTGGCAGCGAGTATCGCGAAACTTGTGATCAGGAGCAACTCCGGAAGATACGGGAGAAATACGGACTGGAGCGTCCCTTTCTTTATTATCCCGCAGCAACATGGCCTCACAAGAACCATCGTACCCTGTTGGCGGCTCTCCAACTCCTCCGCGAACGTTATGGCTTCAATGAGGAACTGGTACTGACAGGAATTGCCATGCGCTCCCACAACGAAATACTTGGCGAAATAGAGCGACGCGGCCTGGAAAAGAACGTCAGGGTGCTCGGATATCTCCCTTATGAAGAGCTGCCGTATCTTTATCACATGGCCCGCATCATGGTTTTTCCATCCCTGTTCGAGGGGTTCGGCATCCCCCTGGTGGAGGCCATGGCTTGCGGTTGCCCTGTTGTCTGTTCAGATGTCACCTCGATCCCCGAGGTGGTTGGCGGAGCCGCAGTCACCTTCGATCCGGACTCCTGCGAAGAAATGGCAGAAAAGATTTGGACGGTATGGAATGATGATTGTCAGATCGAGAAAATGAGAGCGAGCGGGCTTGCGCGGGCAGACTTCTTTTCATGGGAGAAAACCGCACAACAGACCCTGGACGTTTTCAGGCGAGCAGCTGAGCGGTTTTGACGGCGGAACTACTCGCGACAAAGGCAATGAACTGCGGTAGACCAGGCATAATCTAAAAGGAAATACGTGATGGCACAGGTCATGATATGTTCTCTGGTCCGTGATGGAATGGCTTATATCCCATCCTTCCGTCGGCAACTGGAGTCCCTGAAACTCTGCGATGGAGAGCGCTGGCACCTGTGCATACTTGAAGGCGACAGCCGCGATGGCACATGGGACTATCTGGCCCACTGGGCTTCTGAAGACTCACGGGTTACCTTGGGCCGAGAATGCGCCGGGGATACCGCAGAGATCGAGGATAGAGCTGCCCGGTGGGCAAGGGTTGGCAATGCATGTTTTGATCTGATACCGTCAGAGCTGCGCTATTCTCATGTCCTCTGGCTTGAATCCGATCTATGCTTCCCACCGGAACTTCTGAGAAGACTTCTTTCACACGATGTTGACGTTGTTGCCCCCATGATTTGGCTTGGAGGGAATTTCTATGACTCGTGGGGATTCAGGGACATAAATGGTCGTCGCTGGAGTAACAAGCCTCCGTATCATCCCAAGTACCGGACCATGAAACTGATGGAAATGGGATCCGTTGGCAGCTGTGTGTTATTCCGTCGTGAAATTCTTGACGCAGGTATTCGTTTCAAGGGAACGTATGAAAATGGTCTCTTGGTAGGAATGTGCCAAGACGCACGCGCTAAGGGCTTCAAAGTATTTGCCGACACATCAACAGCGATTCTTCATCCTGTCGACAATTGGGAGGCGCAGATGTGGCGACCTTCAGATATAACCATTGTAAGACAAAATGAACCGCCTCTTCCTCTTACGGTGAAAGAAGCGGAAAAACTTGGACTATGGATTAATCTCCCGACACTGGATTCCGACACGATGCTTCAGGGGAATAGGACTTTCTGGAGGAGAATCTATCGCCGGTACCAGACCAATAGATTACGGGTAACTGTTCAGGCTGGGACATTTCCCCGTAAACATTACAGTATGGTTGTGCATGTTGATCCACCCGAATCAATATGCCTTATCCCCATAATCAGACAATCGCTGCTAATGGCTTTGAAACTCAAATTTGTTAGAAAATTCTTCAAATGTAAACTTTCAATTGATTTTGTCAGCTGACGAATTTTATAAGTGCAATCGTTAAAATTACCGGTGAAAGAGGGACATCCCATGTTCAGCATTCCTATTTATCAACCCGCACTGAATGGAAATGAAAAGAAATATGTCAATGAATGCCTTGACACCACCTGGATATCCTCCAAGGGCAGGTTTGTCAGTGAATTCGAGCGGGCATTTGCTGAATACACCGATATAAAATACGCAACCACCGTCAGCAACGGGACGGTAGCGCTTCACCTCGCGCTGGTTGCACTAGGCGTAGGGCCTGGCGATGAAGTGATCGTGCCGTCACTGACCTATATTGCATCGGTCAATGCAATAGCCTATACAGGAGCAACACCGGTATTCGTAGATTCGCTTGAAAGCACCTGGCAGATGGACCCCGAAGATGTGAAGCGAAAAATCACCCCCAATACGCGGGCCATCATGGCTGTCCACCTCTATGGACATCCCTGCGAAATGGATGCGTTGGTTGCACTTGCACAGGAACATGATCTTTTCTTGGTTGAAGACTGTGCCGAAGCCTTTGGCTCCTTGTACAAAGGCCGCCATGTCGGACAATTCGGTAACATCGCGACTTATAGTTTTTTTGGCAACAAAACCATTACTACCGGAGAAGGTGGCATGGTCGTGACTAATGACGAGACGCTGCACGACAGGGCTGTCCACTTCAAAGGTCAAGGATTGGCAAAGCACCGGCAGTACTGGCATGATGCCATCGGCTTTAATTACCGGATGACAAATATCTGCGCAGCAATCGGACTTGCACAGCTGGAGCAGGCAGATTCTTTTCTGACAAGGAAACGGCAGATTGCACAATGGTACAAAGAGCTGCTTGTCGACACTTCCCTTACTTTCCATACTGAAACGGGGGAGGTAAGACACTCATACTGGATGGTTTCGGTACTTGTAAATGAGCCATCAGAGAGGGATTCGTTGCGTGAACACCTTGCAGCATCCGGAATTGAAACCAGGCCACTATTTTATCCCATCCATACGATGCCAATGTATTCACAGCACTACCAGAGGCACCCGGTAGCGGAAAACCTTGGTTGGAGGGGAATCAACCTGCCGAGCTGGCCAGAACTTCTTCAGCATCAAATTCAACTTGTTTGTAACACAATAAAAAAGTTTCTGGGAACCTGTAGTACGTAAGCAAAAGAGAATCACCTCTTGTTGACCTGTCCTGATATTACAACATTATTAGCAAACTTCTCCCCACGCAAGGATG
>JBGQDJ010000266.1:0-4720 GCA_041495805.1 Geobacteraceae bacterium | reverse complement strand
CTTGCACATGGGGTAGGAGCCCGAAAGATACTTTCTCATCCAGGATTGGATGATGGAATTCATCCTGTTTTCTCTTTTGATAAGCAACCACCACCGTCTTGCGGCCGTCGTCATTCAGATATGTCGCACCCCCCGGCCTTACCTCGAAATCCGCTTCCGTAAGCTGTTTCCGATTGATGAGCGTAAGCGCCAGCCTGTCGGCCAGGACCGAGCGGAACTCCTCCATCAGGTCCAACCCAAGCGACGGCCTTCCCGGACGAAGCACATGGAGGAAACCCATCTGCGAATCGAGCCCCACTCCTTCCGCAGCGGTGATGCAGTCATTCAAAAGAAGTGTATAGAGAAACGACAGGAGACCGTTTATTGGGTCGAGCGGCGGCCTCCGGTTGCGTCCGTTCATGGCGAAAGTGGGGCGTTGCTCCGCTTTCACCATCCTGTCGAAGACCCTGAAATAAGCGCTGGCGGACTCCCCTTCGACACCTCGCACCTGGTCGATGTCAACGGTGTCCTTGAGCCGGAACAAAGCGGATGCTAGGGCATCGGCTGCTTTCTTCAGAGGTTCTGTCTCGGCTGCATCGTCACTTTCCCTCGCGCCGCGCAGGAGCACCTGGCGGGAGTTCTTCACCTTACCGGCCACCATGTTCCGGGCGATGGCGGCGGAGCGTTCCCTGTCCCGCACCGCCTCATATTGGGCCTGGCGCAGCAGCACATTGCCGCTGGTTTTGCCCACAATCCGGCATTTGAAGCGGCCGTTCCGGTCCAGTATCACCAACCCCCGCCCGTCGTCGGCACAACGGCCCATGATGAAAGGGCTCAGCATGACATTCCCCATGGTGACAATAGCCCCAAGATGGTGTAGCGGCACCTGCATCTGCACCTTTCCTTCAACTTCGACCTTCACCGTCTCATGATCCAGACAGACATAAGCCCCCTGGGTCATGACATAAAGAGTGTTGAGAAGCTGTTTCATGTAAATCCCCCTTTATCAAAGTTGGATTTCAAATAGTTCCCGCGCCGCCTTGCGGCACCGCTCCTTTTCTGCTACGACTGAAGGCATGCAAATATTTTTTAACGAGCACTCCGGGCAGCGTTGGTTATTGATCGGTGGCGGCAGGACTTCGGATAAAAGCAATTCGTGAATTGCGGTTGCGGTTACTTCAACCAGCTTACGCAATTCGGTGGTAAACTCCACCTCCCGACGGTGTTGTGATTGTTTATGGAAAATCGCGCCCCGCTCTATGCTGATGTTCAGCATCTCCTCCAGACATAGCGCCTGGGCAGCAAGTTGCAGATCATCATTGAGCCATTTCTTCCGGATGCCGTGCTTGTACTCCACCGGAAAAACTGTGCCGTCGGGATGGAACTCCACCACGTCACAGCGCCCCGAAAGCCCGAGACGCCTGGACCAGACCGGTAGGGCATACTCAAGACGCACACCTTCGGCGTCGCAGACGTGAAACGTCTGATCTGCCCGGTCATGTTCGGCGGTGCCTCGCTGGGTATGGATGTTGTCTTCGAACTCGTGATCCATGAAGATCAGGGCGCACCGACGAGGACAGTATGCATATTGGTTAAGCGCGGAGACCGCAATCGTCTCCGCGCCCTCTGTCAATAATTCACTCATGGCGTCATCAATTCCACACCCGACGGTAGCCTGTCGCGGTGGACAGTAACCTCGTAGTCCGAGAAACTGCGGGGAGAATTGGCAGATTTTCTGACAATATCAACCACGGCCCCCTTATCCAGCAGCTTATGGGCAGGAGCGCAGCCGAGCATGGCCTGCTTGACCCGCTGGTTCAAGTCGCTGTCGGTGCCGACGTGCTTAAACACATAGAGTCCCCGGCACGACATCATCCCCTTGCTGGCGGAACGGTCGTGGTCATACATATTCAAAAGCGCTTCCCAGAGATTTTTCAGGTCGTCTTCTGAAAAGCCGGTACCCTTGGCAAGATTGGCGCTGATAAAACCCTTGGCGACGTAGAGGCCGTAAGGAATGAGCGCTTTGCGGCCCATGGTGCGAAGTTTGTCCTCTTCCTGCTCGTTTTCCCATTTTTCATAATCCGCAGATGTCTTGGCTCCAGCGGCCTTATCAGCAACCGCCATTCGAGTGATGGAAACATCCATCGGCAAGATCGGATCAACCGAGCGGGCAAAAGCAAACTGCACCGGGCCGCGTACCTGACCGGCATTTGCCCCGGTACTCATTACGGCGCCGAAGGTACGGACATCAAAAAAAGTCTTGCACATCCACTCCCTGGCAGCATTTACCTGACCGCGATTTGCGCCACCCGCTGGTGCACCACCGGTCTCTTCGTGGGCTTTGGTGATGGGCTTGTTCAGATTTGTAGCATGTTCGATAAAAATTGCGTTGGGGGATACATTGTCAAAACTTGTCTGAACGAAGTTCCGCACCCGACGTTTCAGAGCAACGTCAGAGACAAGTCCGTGCATATCTTCCGGGTCAATACGCGGACTGTTCCCTGCATCCGGGTCGCCATTGGGGTTGCCATTTTCACAGTCAAACAGGAAGAGGAATTCATAACGGTTTTGGATACTCATTGATTTTCTCCTTTTTCAGTAGTGTCACTATCATTGATACTAACCTTATCTTTTCTTGATGCAATCTGTTGGTAATAGCCAAGGGCAAAAAGGCTCTGCTGATCCAGATTCAAAGTCTTCGGGATGTAATCCTGTATCTGGCTCATTATCTCTGCGATTTGATCCTCAAACCATGAAGCAAGTCCTGGTCGGTCGGAAGCAACTTTTCCAATATGGTTTTTTGCGTTTGAGATCAGACGCCCTATTGTCAGACCCGGTGTTTGGCTTGCTGCAACGTAGTAGCGTTGCACAACCCCTGCGCCTACATCAGGAATTGCAGCCTTCTGCAAATTAGCTAACACTGCCAGTAACCGCCCGCACTGATAGGCGGGTTCAGGGTGTTCCTTGTTAAGATACGCACTCATCTGTTGGTCTCCTTTGCGAATGAAATATGCTTTGATTAAACCCATACGGGCAGGACTAAACGGTTTAGGTTTACCGTCAACGACAGTAGTAATATCAGCTCTAAAACGACCCAACGCCTGTGCGATAATTGGTTGTGGAATTGGCAATCCAGCCAGCGCAACCCGCAATAGCGTCGCTGCTGTGGGAGCGGGTAATCGATTTAGTATTTCCATGTATGATTTTTTCTCTTCTCGATCATTCCGAACCAATGAAATACACACATCGTTGAATCTTGGTGATTTTGCCAAGCGGTTTTCATATTGGTCGGTTATCTCCAAATCGGAAAACCATTGATCAATTTTATCAATAAGCTCTTCAAAACTTCTTTCCATCCAGTCGCGTACCATAACCCGCTTCGATGCGCCGGATAAAGTCAACGCAAAATACCGGTTATTAGGAGGAACGGGGCGTTGTCCGCTTCTTAGCGATCCCAATATTTCTCTGGCTGATTGCTGTGCATTGCCTTCAGTCACTTCAGGTAGTTCAAAAAACATCGCAAGTGGATCATTTTCTTGAGGTATGGCTTCCTTAAACCAGTGGACAATGAGCGTGTTTGCCAGCCTGTAGGTGTGTTTTTTATCTCGTATGAGGTGATTTAAAGCATCAACATATTCTTGCGCTGGAATCTCACCCATAGCAGCATTACAAGACTGCTGAAGGCCAAAAGATCTGAATGCGGGTTTGTCAAAAGCAGCCATGACATCACCAGTTGTATGACCACCAGGAAGACCGTTAATAGGTCTATGCGTTGACAACGGTTTCAATGTATTGCCTGATAAGAAGCAGACCATGCCGTCATCTTTTGTTTTCACGTTCTCAGATGGTTTTTTTGTTTTTTTACTGGTTGTTGTCTTGGTCTCTCCTTTTGCTTGATCTGCTATTCGCCAATTACGCCACCAATCAAGAAGAGTTGCTTGAGTCAACGGATCTGTTCCTGTAATCCTCCATTTCAGCAAGTCTGCCGGTTTAGCCTTTTCCTTGGCAAATCTGTTACGAAGCAGGCGTAATTCGCTTCTATTATTCATGAATTTAGCAAGCGGCTCAAGAAACGAAGCTTCTTCACGAGCTGCTAACCAAATCATCTTTCTAAAAAAAGTCCTTTTTCTTCTGGATTTAGCTAACTCTTCAGATGTTATGTCTTTTTTGCAAAGCATCGTGACTGTTTGCAATGTTTCAACAAGAAAATGCGCTTTACCGCGAGCATTCATCTTGTGCATATCCGGGCATTTTGGCGTCGCTTCTCCTCTATCGTTACCGAGTGGAAGTATGTTTATCAATCGCCCATCAGCAGAGATATCCACTAACCAGTGAACGGCTCGTGTTTTAAATCCGGGTTCTGAATCAAGGTTTTTATGGGCATATTCAACAAGTGCTTGCAGCATCAGAGTTGCCCCCTTTCCGGCTTGCGTACCTTTTCATCACCAAAGGCAGGCACTTTCAATACTCCACCCACCACCGTGGCGTCAAAGAGCGATATAAAAGGCTTGTCATCTCGCACAACATCGCGCCTCAAATCAAAGACATCGTAGAGCATCCAGCCAATATGCTGATCGAACGCCGCCGGTTGCTGCCGTTTTTCGCCCGGTTGCACATACTCGAAAAAGGCCGGAAATTCGCTACAGCCAAAGAACGGCTGCTGAAAACATTTGCCCTGCTTTGCCCGGCGCTCAAACATGCTGTCGAACTTGTTGATCTGCTCCGGCGCTGAGAATTGAGG
>JBGQDJ010000265.1:0-4721 GCA_041495805.1 Geobacteraceae bacterium | reverse complement strand
GTTAAATATGGTAATCACCGGCAAAGACCCGCATATTCCTCGGGCGCACGAAGACCCGCTCCCCTTCCCGCAGTCCCAGCTCCCTGTAGCGCTCGCGGGTCAGTTCCGCGTCGATCAGCTCCCGCGTATCGAGCCGCTCCAGTTCCAGCCGGGCAACGGCGCCGGCCCCCTGGATAAAACGGATCTGCGCCTCGATCTCCTCCGGGCTCCGCCGCTGCCGGTTGATCTCAATGTCGTAGGGACGCACATAGGCGACAGCGGGACCATCATCGGCCCCTGCAAACTCCGGCAGGTTGATGCTGATTGCGCCGATCCGCGCCTCTCCCTTGTCCACCCTGCCGTGAAAGAGGTTGACGTTGCCGAGGAAGTTGTAGACAAAGGGATTAGCCGGCCGGTCATAGACCTCTTCCGGGGTGCCGACCTGCTCGATCCGCCCCTCGTTCATCACCACTACCCGGTCGGCCACTTCGAGGGCCTCATCCTGGTCATGGGTGACGAACACGCTGGTGACATGGATCTCGTCGTGGAGCCGGCGCAGCCACCGCCTGAGTTCGACCCTGACCCGGGCGTCGAGCGCTCCAAACGGCTCGTCGAGGAGGAGGACCTGCGGCTCCACCGCCAGTGCCCTGGCCAGGGCCACCCTCTGCCTCTGCCCGCCGGAAAGCTGGGCCGGGTAACGTCCGGCAAGGTTCTCCAACTGTACGAGCTTTAAGAGCCCATGGACCTTGTCACTTATTTCACCCTTTGAGGGGCGGGATCTGCGCGGTTTGACATTGAGGCCGAACGCCACGTTGTCAAAGACCGTCATGTGCCGGAACAGGGCGTAGTGTTGAAACACGAAACCGACCTGGCGCTCGCGCACATGGCGGTCCGTCGCCTCTTCCCCATTGAAGAGGATCGACCCCTGATCAGGGGTTTCCAAGCCGGCTATAATCCTGAGCAGCGTTGT
Organism: Geobacteraceae bacterium; assembly: GCA_041495805.1. Taxonomy (GTDB): domain Bacteria; phylum Desulfobacterota; class Desulfuromonadia; order Geobacterales; family Geobacteraceae; genus JBGQDJ01. The sequence goes on along the minus strand of JBGQDJ010000265.1, from coordinate 3,772 downwards.
TTTGCCTGAGCCGGAAGGGCCGAGAAGCGCCACCAGTTCTCCGGAGGGAACGGTGAGGGTTACGTCACTGAGGGCGTTGAAGGTTGCGAATTGCTTATTGACACTGCGAATCTCTATGCTCATGTCTTCCTCTAATCACAGATTTCAAATTCCATCGGTTTCACAATCCGGAATTTACCCTCTGGAATTTTATTTTATCCTTCATGTCTCAGTTTCCGCTCGGTGAGGCTCTTGGCCACCAGCGTCAGCAGCGCCAGGAGCGCCAGCAGCGATGCAACGGCAAAGGCCGCGCTATAATTGTATTCGTTGTAAAGTATTTCCACATGGAGGGGGATGGTGTTGGTGGCACCCCTGATATGTCCGGATACCACCGACACCGCGCCGAATTCCCCCATGGCCCTGGCGTTGCAGAGGATCACGCCGTAGAGGAGGCCCCACTTGATATTGGGGAGGGTTACACGGAAGAAGGTCTGTATACCGCTGGCGCCTAACACCAGGGCGGCTTCCTCTTCATCATTTCCCTGGGCCTGCATGAGGGGGATAAGTTCCCTGGCCACAAAGGGAAAGGTGACGAAGATGGTTGCCAGGACGATCCCCGGCACCGCAAAGATGATCTTGATATTGTGGGCGTCCAGCCACGGCCCCAGCCACCCCTGGAGGCCGAAGAGGAGTACATAGATAAGACCCGAGACCACCGGCGATACGGAGAAGGGGAGATCGATCAGAGTGATGAGAAGGCTTTTCCCCGGGAAGCGGAACTTGGCAATCGCCCAGGAGGCTGCCACGCCGAAGACGAGGTTCATGGGGACGCTGATCGCCGCCGTTATCAGCGTGAGCCTGACAGAAGCCAGCGCGTCCGGCTCGCGGATCGCCGCCAGGTAAGCCCCTGCTCCCTTCTCAAGGGCCTGGGCAAAGACCGCGGCCAGGGGCACAAGGAGGAAGAGCCCGAGAAAGAGAAGCGCCACCCCGGTCAAGAACCAGCGTACCAGGAGGGGTTCGGACATCCCCTTGCCAGCTGTTTTCATCCCTATGCTGTTATTTGATTTATGCATGACTTTGTCTCACTTCCAGATTTTCCCTCACCCGGCCGTTGGCCACCCTCTCCCAATGGGAGAGGGGCTGGGGGTGAGGGTCGTGGCCTATCTTTCCGCATATCGCCTGCTCCACCACTGCAAAATATTTATGGTTAAGAGGATGATGAACGAAGCCCCGAGCATCACCGAGGCTATGGCTGCGGCCCCGGCGTAGTCGTACTGCTCCAGCTTGGTGATGATCATTAGCGGCGTGATCTCCGAAACCATCGGCATGTTTCCGGCAATGAAGATGATCGAGCCGTATTCCCCCACCGCACGGGCAAAGGCAAGGGCAGAGCCGGTAAGGAGCGCCGGCAGTATGGTGGGAAAGAGGACCCGCCGGAAAGTCTGCCAGCGGTTGGCGCCCAGGCAGACGGCTGCCTCCTCCAGCTCCGCCTCCAGCTCCTCCAGGACCGGCTGGACCGTCCGCACCACGAACGGGATACCGATAAAGGTCATGGCAACGAGGATGCCGAGCGGCGTGTAGGCAACCTTGATTCCGTGGGGCTCCAGGTAGCGCCCTATCCAGCCGTTGCCGGAGTAAACCGTGGCCAGGGTGATGCCGGCTACGGCAGTGGGTAGGGCAAAGGGGAGGTCCACAAGGGCATCGATTATCTTCTTGCCCGGGAAACGGTATCTGACCAGCACCCATGCCACCAGAACACCGAATATGGCGTTGACAAGGGCAGCGAGCAGGGCCGTGCCGAAAGTGAGCCGGTAGGAGGCCATGACCCGCGGTGCAGTGACGGCCGCAAGGAACTCATCCCAGGAGAGGCTTGCCGCCTTGAATACCAACGCAGAGAGCGGAATCAGAACAATGAGGGAGAGGTAAAAAACCGTGTAGCCCAGGGTCGGACCAAAACCGGGAAGGACTCTCCTATCCATCTTGAAGCCTATTATGCGCATGATTTCACCAGCCCTCTCCGCTTCCAGCCTGTTTTATGCATAACGTACATCCCTTCCCCCCCTCACCACCCAGATCCATCTCATCCAGCTTGCGGCACAGCTGCCCCAGTGAGCGGCGGCAGTGGATCACGGGGATACCTGAACCTGAGGTATCCGCATTGACCTTCTTCAGCATCTTGTGGCTCAGGGAGTCATAAAGGATCACGATCAGCTCCGTACTTTTCGGCACGCGCCTGCGCAGGTCTCCCGGCTTGCGGCCGTTCCAGTGTTCGATCCGCTCCACACCCCTTTCGGAGATGGCCTTTCTGAGTGATTCAATGTGATCTCCGCCGACAATTAGCGCGGTCATACCGATTCCCCCTCTTCCTGCTTACCCTCAAACTCTTTACTCTGAGGTCACAGAGACACAGAAATTTCCTGTGTCTCCGTGTATTGTCGTCATTCTAAATATTTCAGAAGATGTTACTTGTTTGGTGCATATATTTGGTCGAACAGGCCGCCGTCGGCGAAATGGGTCTTCTGGACCTTGCGCCAGCCACCGAAGACCTCGTCAATGGTGATAAGCTTCACCTTGGCGAAGGTCTTGGCGTACTTTGCCGCTACCTTCTTGTCGATCGGCCGGTAGTAATTCTTTGCGGCAATCTCCTGCCCTTCAGGCGTGTAGAGGTATTTCAGGTATTCTTCTGCAATTTTACGCGTCCCCTTCTTGTCAACCACCTTGTCCACCACGGTGACAGGCGGCTCGGCAAGGATGGAGAGCGACGGCGCAACTATTTCAAACTTGTCTTTCCCCAGTTCGTTGACAGCCAGGAACGCCTCGTTTTCCCAGGCAAGAAGGACGTCGCCGATCCCCCGCTGGACAAAGGTGGTGGTGGAGCCACGGGCACCGGAGTCGAGTACGGGCACGTTCTTGAAGAGCCTGGTTACGAACTCCCTCGCTTTCTGCTCATTACCACCCTTCTGCCTGAGGGCGTATGCCCAGGCGGCCATGTAGTTCCAACGGGCTCCGCCGGAGGTCTTCGGATTCGGTGTGATGACCTGAACACCGGGCTTCACCAGGTCGTTCCAGTCCTTTATTCCCTTCGGGTTGCCCTTGCGCACCAGAAAGACGATGGTGGAGGTGTAGGGGGAACTGTTGTGGGGGAGGCGTTTCTGCCAGTTTTCCGGGATCAGTTTTGCCTTGTCGTGGATCTCGTCGATATCGTAGGCGAGAGCCAGGGTTACCACGTCCGCGTCGAGGCCGTCGATTACAGCCCTTGCCTGTTTGCCGGAACCGCCGTGGGACTGCTTGATGACAACATCCTGCCCACCCTTTGCCTTCCAATGCCTGGCGAATGCGGCGTTGAAGTCCTGGTAGAGTTCACGGGTCGGGTCGTAGGAGACGTTGAGCAGGGTTACCTCCGCCAGCGCCGTTAGCGGAAAAGCTACTGTTATAACTGCAAGGAGCAGGGCGCGGAATAAAAGATTTTTTTGCATGATGATCTTTCCTTTCTCTTCTAGATTTATAGTCTATGCAATAAGTAGACTTGTAAGGTAAAATAATGTGTCGATTATCAGAATGTGATCTGAGCCTGGACCCGGTACTGCATGTCGTCGGTCGGTATTTTCTGCCCTGCGACGGTCTGGTTCCCCTGGGTGTGGATGTTACCCACATCGGTCTGCACCTTCAGGTTGTGTTTGTCGAAGTAATACGAAACGGCGCCGATCGTTTCAATCTGGTGGTCGTTTGTCACGTCCCGGTTCGGGTCCAGGTAGGAGTACCGGATGGCCGCCTCAAGTTTGCCCGGGATGAT
>JBGQDJ010000264.1:0-4727 GCA_041495805.1 Geobacteraceae bacterium | reverse complement strand
TCGCCGCCCATGAATATACGGACAACATCATCCGGTCGATGAATGATTCACTGGTGGTGACGAGGCCGGACGGTGTCATGGAGCGCCTCAACAGGGCGACGCTGGCCCTTCTCGGTTATGAGGAAAAGGAGCTGATAGGAAATAATCTCAGCATTATTCTCTCGTCAACAGGGATAGTCGGAGAGACGATTCCGGAGAGTAATGAGTTTGTCGACATTATTTCCAGGGGTTATGTAAATAATCTCGAAACCATATACCGGGCCAAGAACGGCCGGCTCATTCCGGTATTATTATCCGCCTCCCTCATGCACGACATGGACAATACGGTGCAGGGAATCGTCTGCGTGGCACTCGACATAACGGAGCGCAAACAGGCGGAAGAGGTGCTCCGCGAGGCCAAGGAGGCCGCCGAGGCGGCGAACAAGGCGAAATCCCAGTTCCTGGCCAATATGAGCCATGAAATCCGCACCCCTATGAACGGTGTAATCGGGATGCTCGACCTGATGCTTGATTCCAATATGAACGAATCTCAGTTGCGGCTCGCCCGCATGGCGCACAGCTCAGCCGAGAAATTATTATACGTCATAAACGACATCCTTGATTTCTCCAAGATCGAGGCTGGCAAGCTGGAGTTGCAGCCTGTTGTTTTCAGGATTAGTGATATGGTTAAAGAAGTAAACGATCTTTTCTGGATCAAAGCACATAAGAAGAACATCGGGATGACTATTTTCATTGATAAGTCCGTACCCGACACTTTAGAGGGCGATTCGGTCCGGTTGCGGCAGATTTTGATCAACCTCAAGGGGAATGCGATAAAATTCACTGAACATGGAGAGGTATCCCTGGAAGTGAGGCTTGTGGAGGAAACGCCGGAGGATATCCTGTTGCGGTTCGAAGTGCGTGACACCGGCTCTGGAATAACCCCTGCTGCTCAGTTGAAGATATTTGAGGCCTTTTCCCAGGCCGACGGCTCCATGGCTCGACGCCACGAAGGGACCGGTCTGGGACTGGCCATTTCGAAACAACTGGTGGAAATGATGGGTGGAAATATCGGCATGGAAAGCACTCCGGACAAAGGTTCGCTGTTCTGGTTCACGGTGCGGCTCAAAAAATCGAACTCTATTGCCCGGCAAAGGATCGAGGAGAAGACTCCGGGAAAAGAGACGGAAAGCAGCTCATTCGGTCCGCAGTTGCGGGTACTGCTGGCGGAAGACAACCCGGTTAACCAGGAAGTGGGGAGGCTCATTCTTGAGGGACTGGACTGTCTGGTTGAGGTGGTCGATGATGGGCGTCTTGCCCTGGAGGAAGTTTTCAGCCAGCAATATGATCTCGTGTTCATGGATTGCCAAATGCCGGATATGGACGGTTATGAGGCCACGAAGATGATACGGCAAAGGGAAGCCCTCCACGGCTGCTCAACTTGGCGCGTTCCGATAATAGCTTTAACCGCCCATGCCATGGAAGGAGACCGTGAGATTTGCCTTGAAGCGGGCATGGACGACTATATAACCAAACCGTTCAACGCGGTCCAGATCAGCGCAACCCTGCAAAAGTGGGCTGGTCCTGAAAGCCGTTCAAACACCAAGTCCTGACAGCATTCATCTTTACCGACAAAAAAAAGACCCGGTCGCATATTTTCGAAGGGTCTTTCTCGCTCGAATTATATTTCCTCCCCGTGTTAACGGGAACATATTCAGATTACATGGCTATACACATCTACAACCTCTTCTTTATTTGGAGAACCCCTTGGTAAAAACACCCCAATTCTCCGCTGCCTTGTCTTTAAGCGTCGCATTGCTGCGATGAGCAAGGTCGAAATGCTCAATGGAGTACATATTGGCCAATCCCTTGTCTACTATTGCAACAAAACTTGTCGGTCTTCCTTTACCTGCCATTTATTTCACCTTCTTTCTCACCGGTGCTCAGTATTTTCCATCTTGTTTTGATATTCATTTACAGATTTATGATAATATCCACCCCGAGAAACAATCGGTATAGACATCCTCTTAGTTTTATCCCTTGGCTTTAAATCCCGAACCTGTCGAACTAACCATGTTGATATGCTGGGTGCAGTACAAATTTTCGAATGCCCTGTCCACTATTGCCACACAGCTTCTTGGTCTTCCTTCACATTTCATTGTTCACACCTTCTTTCTCACTAGTGTTCGGTTTATGTCCTGACTTGGATACATTATAACACAAAATATGAAATTGGATATCATTTTTATTTTCTGGAGGGATTATGGGAAATCGTAGGTTTCTCAACCTGAATCGGTCCCCATGGGAGTTTTCGTATGGACACTAAATAACCTCCGGCCGCGCCTCGGGGTCCATGGGGTTCATCCGCACCGCCAGGGAATAGAGATAGGGATAATCGGATTTCAGGTGTTGCATGTAGACCAGCCATTCCCGCAGCAGATATGAGAATGCCCGCTGGATGTCCCCGGAGAGGTGGTTCATGTCAGTATCAGGCAGGCCGCTCAGTGACTTTCGCGCCTCAAGCTCCTGCATAAGGTGTGAAACCGCCCAGAGAAGGTCTGTAAATTCATCGTGCTCCAGCAAGTTGGGATTTTCCAGAAGACCGAGGAGGAACCTCTTTTTCTCCATGAGATACTCACGCAGGCTTGCCAGGTCGCTTCTTCTGCTTTCCACTTTCAATTCATGCCCCTTCAGGAACTCCGCGGCATCCTTGAAATCGCGATTCGACCAGTAGACAGTCACCTTGAATTTTCGGGTCAGTTCTTCGGGGTTCGGCAGAAAACCGCCAAGATTGCGTATCAGGTCCGTGCCTAATTCACTGTAGAATAGTCCTATAACCATATTCAACTTCTGCCGGATGACCGACCTCTCCCGCTCCCTTATGACCCTCTCTATCACCAGGGTAACAAACAGGACGTAGATGGGAAGAAAGGCAAAGTTGCCGAGAAACCCTGCTGCAATATCCGGGGCATGTCCGAAGATGAGATACTCAATTGCGTAGGAAAGCAGGGAAATTATCAGAAGGAGCAGGACCGCATAGCGTGAATGAAGAGTGATATTTTTCATAAATGCCTCAATATAAGAATCCGTGCGGCGCGCGGATTTGCTCATGTCGCCCGCAGAGCGTCGATGATACTCATCCGCGACGCCCTCAGCGCAGGCAGCGCTCCGCCGACAAAACCCATGATAGTGGAGAAAAGAAGTGATTTCCATACAATATCGAAAGTGAGGGTGAAGCTGAAGGCAAGTTCCGAAAAGGTCTGCCAGTTCATGGTGGAAATGGTAATGAGCTGCATGAAGGATGCGCCGAATAACCCGAGCGCCCCCCCGACAAGCCCCAGGAGCAGGGATTCAAGGATGAAAGCTATGAGGATGCTCCACCGGTCAAAGCCTAGGGCGCGCATTGTGCCGATCTCGGTGGTCCTGTTCGCGACCGCCGCATACATGGTAATCATGGCGCCGATCACAGCCCCGAGGGAGAAAATGATAGTAAGGGTCAGCCCGAGAATGCGCAGGAATTTGGCCATCGCCTCGGACTGGTCGGCGTAATATTGCGTTTCCCGCCTGACTTCGATGGTAAGACGCGGATCGCTCTCCAGCTTCTCTTTCAATCCCGCAAATTCGCTCGAGTCGCGCAGACGGAATATCACCGACGAATATACCGGTCTGCGGAAGGCCTGCATGAGCTGGTCCACATCCCCCCATATCTCCGAATTGAAGCCGGTTGTCCCGGCTGCAAAGACCCCCACCACGGTCCAGTCACGCATGCCGAAGCGGACCGTCTCGCCGAGCCCGCCTCCCTGAAAACGCTCGGCAATGTTCTTTCCGGCAATGACCTCGGCGGAGCCCGGGCGCGGCATACGTCCCTCAACCAGCCGCACCTGCGCCCTCATGGGGAGTCCTGCCTGCCCTACCCCTCTGATCACCACGTTTGATGGTTTGTTGGTCACCCGCTTGGTAAGGTTGATGAGGACCACCAGCTCCTTGTCCAGAAGGGGCATTCCGTTTTCACCGATGGCAACCTCCCGCACACTCTCGATTATTGCTGCCTGTGAACGGTCAACACCGCTCTGCACCTCGGAATTTGAGGACTTTCGGACCACCACTACATTGTCGTAAGAGCCGGTATCCACAAGGGTTTTCTTAAGCCCCTCGGCAAGCATCAGGGTGGCGGCAAAGACAAAGACGACCAGCGCCATTCCCGAAGAGGTGAGGACCATTGTCAGGCGCCGGGTCCAGAGATTGCGGAAGCTGTAATAATAAGGGATGGAGTTCACCCTATCCTCCGCAGCCCATCGGCGATCCGGATGGTCGAGCATCTCCAGGTGGGGAAGATCGACGCCGCTACACCTATAACGCCTGCCGCAGCCATATCGAGCCAGATCGTCTTCGCGGATACGCTGAAATAGGGGAAGAACTCAGCAAGCTCGGTCTCTATCCATTGGGATGCGGGAAAAGTGAGGAGTGCCCCCAGCGTCCCGCCTAGCAGGGAAATGAATACCGACTCGCCGAAGATGATAAATCCTATGTGCACCGCTCCAAAGCCCATTGTCTTCAGCGTGGCGTACTCGGGGATCCGCTCCCTCGCCGTCATTGCCATGGTGTTGGCGGCCACTATCATGATGATGACGATAACCACATAAGAGACGATCTGGATGGCGATCATGATCGCCTCTGTCATGGAGACAAACCCCATCTGGAAGGAGCGCTCCGTCTCCGTGAGGGTCTCAGCCAGGGAATTCCTGAAG
>JBGQDJ010000263.1:0-4744 GCA_041495805.1 Geobacteraceae bacterium | reverse complement strand
TAGGCCCGCGCCGATTCGCAGTAGTTGATGCCGAGGTCGATGGCTCGGTTGATCAGCGCATACGCCTCCCTGTCATACCCGTTGGTGCGCAGAATACCCTCACCGCCAAGTCCGAGGATCGTAACTTCCACACCGGTCTTCCCCAGTTTTCGTTTTGGAATCGCTGAGATCATCTTCTCTATCCCTCACTCCTCCAGTTCCGGCAGGTAGCGGTACAGTTCAAGCACCTCCGGATTGACAAGTGCATCCCGGTTCTTCACCGGCTCGCCATGGATGATATTCCTGACCGCCAATTCCACCTTCTTCATGTTGATGGTGTAGGGTATTTCAGCGATCTGGATGATCTTCGCCGGCACATGGCGCGGCGAGGCATTCTCCCGGATGGCCGAGCTGAGTCGCTCCCTGAGTTCTTCAGTAAGTTTCGCACCGTTGGCGAGCCTGACGAAAAGGATCACCCGCTCGTCCCCTTGCCAGCGCTGTCCCACTGCAAGGCTGTCGGATATTTCCTTGAATGCTTCCGTCAGGCAATAGATCTCGGCGGTGCCGATCCTTACCCCGCCGGGGTTGAGGGTTGAATCGGAACGACCGTAAATGATCATCCCACCTGTTCCGGTCAGTTCGCACCAGTCGCCGTGACACCACGTCCCCGGAAATCTTTCGAAATAGGCCCTCAGGTATCTGCTCCCGTCCGGGTCGTTCCAGAAGTGGAGCGGCATGGAGGGGAAGGGGGCGGTGCAGACCAGTTCACCCTGCTCGCCGATCACCGGTTCTCCCGCACCATTGTAAACCTCGACTTTCATGCCGAGCCCGCGGCACTGGAGCTCTCCCGGATAAACCGGGGCAATGGGATTGCCGAGGGCGAAACAGCCGTTAAGGTCGGTCCCGCCGGAGATTGAGGCAAGCTGGAGGTCTGCCTTTATCTCCCGGTATACATAACGGAATCCATCCTCAGGAAGCGGGGACCCTGTGGAGAGGACAGCCCTGAGCCGCGAAAGATCATATTCCCTTCCGGGCCTTTCCCCTAGCTTCTCCAGTGTGGCGATGTAACGGGCGCTTGTGCCGAAGACGGTAATCCCTTCATCCTGGGCGAGCCGCCAGAGTGCGCCGGGACCGGGATGGAACGGATTCCCCTCATACAGGAGAATGGTTGCCCCGACAGCAAGGGATGAAACCAGCCAGTTCCACATCATCCAACCGCAGGTGGTTATGTAAAGAATGGTGTCGTCTCTTTTCAGGTCGGTGTGGAGGATCAGCTCCTTCAGGTGGTTTACGAGTACCCCCGCGGCCCCCTGGACCATGCACTTGGGAGGGCCTGTGGTCCCGGAGGAGTACATGACATAAAGGGGATGCCCGGCCGGAAGCTGGACGAATTTCATCTCTGTGGACTCTCCCCCGGCGAGGAATTCATCGAGGCGGATTGCGCGCGGGATATTTCCGACCCTGAGATTCTCATTCAGATAAGGGACCACGATTACCCGCTCGATTGCGGGTATCGCCTCGACGATCTGCCTCACCCGTTCCAGGGAATCGTATTTTCTGCCGCCGTAACGATAGCCGTCAGCCGTGAAGAGGAGTTTTGGTTCGATCTGGCTGAATCGGTCGAGCACTCCACGGATGCCGAAGTCTGGCGAGCAGGAGGTCCAGACGGCGCCGAGACTGACGCTGGCGAGCATGGCAATCACCGTTTCAGGCAGGTTCGGCATGAACCCCGCGACCCTGTCCCCGGCGCCGACTCCAGCCCCCCGCATAGACCTGGACAGCCGGGCCACACGGTTGAAAAGCTCGCCATAGGATAGCTTCACGGTTTCACTATCCTCTCCCTTGAAGATAATGGCTGTCCGCTCATCCCGGTAACGGAGCAGGTTTTCGGCAAAGTTGAGGCGGGCGCCGGAAAACCATCGCGCGCCCGGCATCTTCGCAGAGTCGTCAACCACCTCATGGTATGGTCGCGATGCAATGACCCCGCAAAATTCCCACATATCGGCCCAGAAGGAAGAGAGCTCGTCTATTGACCATCGATAAAGCTCGTCATAGCCGGTGAATGTGGATCCATGGCGACCGTTGACAAAGTCTATGAACCGGGTGATGTTCGAGTTTTGCGCCCGCTCCGTTGAAGGGCGCCAGATCGGCTCTTTCACTTGACACCTCCCGGAGAAACCACGGTCATGCTCTTTTTCCGCATCTTTATGATCCGCAGATAGAGCATCCACCCGGTAACGGCCATCCAGAGCACCCCCAGGCCCAGAAGAAGATGGTAGCAATCATTGAGAAGGCCCGGCCCGAAATGGATCTTCACCAGCAAAGTATCCGCAAGGTTCCGGGCATGTGATGCCACTTCGACATCCAAACCTGAACGGCTTCTCCTGAAAAACCCGAAATCGAGCAGAAGACCGCTGAATGTCTGAATGACGATGAACGGCGCAATGCATATCCCCACATAGCGGTGCATTTTGTTAAGATAGATAGCCTTCATAAGACTCCCTTGAAATCAACCCGTCCTGCGTTCTTTATATCATACCACCAGCGACTCCATGAACTCGTTCACCGCCATTGCCTCCAACCGCTTCCTGTCGAGGCAGAGATCGGTAAAAGCCGCTGACAGTCCGACGGAAAGCCTTTCGCAAAGATTCTCCCTGCATTTTTTAACCAGGAGAGGGAGCGCCTCTTCGCGCCTGCGGGGATGGCCGAGGGGGTATTCAACAGCCACTTCCGTATGGCTTCCGTCAGTGAAGGTGATCTGAACCGCATTTGCAATGGAGCGTTTCGCCGGATCCAGATAATCTCGCGAATAACCCGGTTCTTCAATCACCTCCATCTTCTCCCGCAGGGCATCGATGCGCGGATCGGAGGCAACGTCATCACGGTAGTGTCCTGCATTCAGCTCGCCGAAAATGAGCCCTATCGCGGTCATATACTGGAGACAATGGTCACGGTCCGCCGGATTGTAGAGGGGCCCTTTCTTGCTGATGATCCTTATTGCAGATTCCTGTGTGGAGATGACGATCCGCCTGATGCTGTCGAGCCTGTCCCGCACTTGCGGGTGGAGGATAAGTGCGCATTCCACCGCTGTCTGGGCGTGAAACTCGGCCGGGAAAGCGACCTTGAAGAGTATGTTTTCCATCACGTAGGCGCCATAGGGACGCGGAAGGCTGAAACGGCCGCCACGGTACGAGACGTCGTAGAAGCCCCACTTCCCAGCGGTTAATGCCGAGGGATACCCCTCTTCACCGTCTACGGATATGAGCGCCAGCCATACCCCGCGGCTGGTGGCGTCGCCCGCTGCCCACGACTTGCGCGGGCCGGTATTGGGTGCCTGACGGTAGGTGCGCAGGCACTGGCCGTCGATCCAGACCTGGGAAACGGTATTGACGATCTCCTCCCTGCCACCCCCCATCAACCTGGCCGTCACCGCAGCGGTGGCAAGTTTCACCAGCGCCACGTGATCAAGCCCCACCCGGTTGAAGCTGTTTTCCAGTGCCATGACACCCTGGATCTCATGAGCCTTGATCATAGCTACAAGGACGTCCCCCATGGTGAGGGGCGGCTTCCCCAGAGCCAGGTTCCGGCGGCTGACAAAATCGGCGGTCGCAAGGATTCCCCCCAGGTTGTCCGATGGATGCCCCCATTCAGCGGCCAGCCATGTGTCGTTGTAATCGAGCCAGCGAACCAGGATGCCGATATCGAATGCCCCCTTGACCGGGTCGAGGACGAACCGGGTCCCCGGCACACGGGCCCCTAGGGGGACAATGGTGCCCGGGACGACAGGCCCGAGCAGCCGACTGCAATCGGGAAATCGGAGCGCCGCAAATGCGCATCCGATGGCGTCCATCAGCACGTAACAGGCCGTATTGAAGGCGAGGTCGCTTTCGATCACGTAATCGAGAACGTAATTCGCAATCGCCACGATCTCCGGGTCCGGAGGTGGCCTGATATTAAGATCCGCCCGGCTGGTCATGGCCTTTCCCCGATCGGGACAAATTCCAGCGGACCCGGGCCGGTGTACGCCGCGACAGGGCGAAAGATCCGGTTGGCGCTCCGCTGCTCGATGATATGCGCCGACCATCCCGCGGTTCGGCTGAAGACGAAGAGCGGCGTGAACATGGGTGTCGGGATACGGCAGAGATGGTAGAGGGACGCGCTGTAAAAGTCGAGATTTGGGAAAAGCCCCTTTTCTTCGGCGACGAGCTTTTCTATCCTTTCCGACACATTATACAGGGTCATATTTCCCGAAGCCTCCGCAAGTCTACGCGACCATTTCCGGATTATTTCGGAACGGGGGTCCGGCACCTTCTTGTAGACCCGGTGGCCGAAACCCATGATCTTTTCGCCGCGATTGAACATTGCGCGGACCCCTGACTCGGCCTCATCGGTTGTCGCAAAACTGCCGATCAGCCTCATCGCTTCTTCGTTGGCGCCTCCATGCAGCGGTCCCCGCAGTGTGCCGATGGCGGATGTAATTGCCGAGTAGAAATCGGAGAGGGTTGAAGCCGTGACACGGGCGCTGAAGGTGGATGCATTGAATTCATGCTCGGCATAGAGGACCAGCGAAACGTCAACGGCCCGCCGCTCGATTTCCTCCGGATTGTTGCCTTGGAGGAGGGAAAGGAAATGGCCTGCCAGACTATCCTCGCTGCTTTCGGTATCGATCCGCCTTCCCTCGTGGTGGAAGAAATGCCAGTAGAGAAGCATGGAGGGGAATAGAGCGAGAAGCCGGTCCGCAACCTGGTGCGCCCCATGGCTCTCC
>JBGQDJ010000262.1:0-4745 GCA_041495805.1 Geobacteraceae bacterium | reverse complement strand
GTAGGCAGGGTCAGGATTGCTGAACCCCCGTTCCGCCAGCATGTCCTTTACAAGATCCGGATCTGCCTTGGGATCGAAAAAAAGGTAGGTTTCCGGCCTCACCTCTTCCTTTATCCGCTCGTCGCGGGAGAGAAAAAGCCCGCCATAGATGGTCGAGACATTCCTTCGGTGGCCTTCGAGCTCTTTCCGGAATCTCTCCACTCCATCCTTCCTGAGATACCCGCAGCGGCGGGCCAAGGCCCGGAACGCCTCTTCCTTGCGGGGAATGCTGTGGGTTTGCCGCTCCTGCACCATCTGAATCCGGTGTTCCACAGTCCGGAGAAAACGGTATGCTTCGGAAATGGAGGAATAATCCTCTGCCTGTATCAGCCGGGCATCCCTGAGAGCAGTCATCGCCTCCAGGGAGTTCTTCATGCGCAGGGCCGGGTTTTTCCCCGCGTAGACAAGTTGCAGCGCCTGGATTAGAAACTCTATCTCGCGGATTCCACCCCTGCCGAGCTTTATGTTGTACTCCCCCTCCTTTTCCCTTACAAGTGAGGCGTCGATCTTTTTCTTCATTGTCATCATGTCTTCGATCAGGTCGTAATCGAGATATTTGCGGTAGATGAAAGGTTTAATAAGGGCAAGAAACCTCTCCCCCAACTCCAGTGAGCCGGCTACCGGGCGCGCTTTCAGCATGGCGGCGCGCTCCCACGACTGCCCCCAGTACTGATAGTAATTCTCGGCGGAATCGAGGGAAACCGCTATCTCGCCGCTCTTCCCTTCAGGCCGCAGTCCAAGGTCAACGCGAAAACTGAAACCGTTTTCGGTTATCTGGGAGACGACCCTTGTTATCATCTCCGCCATCTTGACGAAAAAGGTATGGAGCGGAATTTTACCCTTCATCCGTTCCGGCCCGTCATCGATCCCGCTGGTCTCCCCCAGGTCCGAAGTGTAGAGGTAGATGATATCGATGTCGGAGGAAAAATTGAGCTCCCTCCCCCCGAATTTCCCCATACCGATAACGGTCAGTTCAGCCTCCAGCTCGCCGGAGGGAGTGCTCATCAGCGGAATACCGTATTCAGCGATTAGTGCGCGGCGGGTAACCTCGCAGGCAATCTGGAGTGTGGCGGATGCAAGGGCCGACAGCTCGGCGGTAACCTCTTCCAGGGAAGCCAGACCGTTCAGATCACGGGCTGCGATCCTTAAGACCTCCGCCACCTTGAATCTCCGCAGGATGGGAAAAAGAGACTGATAATCGGTCTTTTCATCGACCTGGCCGCGCAAAGCGGCGAGCATTTCCGCTTCGCTTCGTCTGACCTCGATTCCACCGTCGAGAAAGAGCTCCCGGAAGAGGTGAGGATCACGAAAGATTATGCCGGCGAGAAAGGGGGAAGCGCCGCATACGGAGAGGAGTTGGGATATCCTCCCCTTTTGGGTGCAGAGTGCAAGGAGATCATCGCGCGGCACAACTGAACTGATCCGTTCCAGGCCGTTGAGCGCCATGTCCGGCGTTGCCGTGGAGAGGGCCTTTGCGGCCATGAGATGGAGAATTTCCGATGGGAATTTATCGGCAAGAAGGCGAAGGTTTGTCGCGGATCGGGAGCCTGAGGCAAACCCCAGTGTCTCCAGGCAGGAATTCAAATCATTGTCGTCAGCTTCCCCGGTCGCCCTTTCCAGGGCGTCTTTCAGCCTCCGGACTGATTCGGCATTGCGGCTCATTGATCCACAAGCCTCCGCAACTGCCGCGCATAGTCACCTGTTATCACACCCTTTTCCGTTATGATGCCGGTGATATACCGGTTGGGGGTGACGTCGAAGGCAGGATTGCGCACGCTCACCCCTTCCGGGGCAACAGGGATTCCATGCAGATGGGTCACTTCCCGGGAATGGCGCTCCTCGATGGGTATGGCGTCACCGTTTTCCATGGTCAGGTCCAGAGTCGAAGTTGGGGCGGCCACGTAAAAGGGTATTTTGTTCTCCTTTGCCAGAACAGCAACGCTGTAGGTCCCTATCTTGTTGGCCGTATCGCCGTTGGCGGCTATCCGGTCGGCGCCTACCACGCACATGCCTATCTCCCCTTTTTTCATCAGCCACCCTGCCATATTGTCAGCGATAAGGGTCACCGGGATTCCCTCTTTCATCAGCTCCCATGCGGTAAGGCGCGCCCCCTGGAGCCAGGGGCGCGTTTCATCGGCAAACACCCGTATATTCTTGCCGGCATCGTGGGCTGCGCGGATCACCCCGAGCGCCGTGCCATAACCCGCGGTTGCAAGCCCGCCGGCATTGCAGTGGGTGAGGATGACGGCCCCATCCTTGACCAGGCGCGCGCCGTGCCTGCCGATCGCCTTGCAGATAGCCAGGTCCTCCTCCTCGATCCGTATCGCCTCCTCCTTGAGAATGTCGCAAAGAGTATCGAGTCTCTTGTCCCGGTTGGCTTCCGCCACCTGCTTCATCCGCCCTATGGCCCAGAACAGGTTGACAGCGGTCGGGCGTGTCTTGGCCATGGCCTCGCATATATTTTCCAGCTGCCGGAAGTAGCTATCAAAGGTATCGGCGATTATGTCGCGTGCGCCAAGGGCGATCCCCATGGCCGCAGCCACGCCGATGGCGGGGGCGCCGCGTATCACCATGCCGCGTATCGCTTCCGCAACGCTCTTAAAATCGCTGTACTCGTTGTAGATCTCCTCAGCGGGAAGACGCGTCTGGTCGATCATAACCACCTTGTTGTCGCGCCATTCTATAGTTCGGAAAGACATGGGGACCTCTTTTCATGATTTAAACAAGTATTGTCTCAAAGGGAGTTTCCTGATGGGCAGTAATTACTTTAACAAGGTCGGAACGTTGATGCAAGCAGATAGAAAGATGTTTTCGTAACATGGCGAGTTGGCGGACGCAATGGGGCTTTCGGTCCGGGCTTTGTATATTCACAAGAAGAGTATTTATTGTATTGTATTGGAATTCATCCTTCATAATTCATCCTTCATACTTTTAGCCCCGCCACCCCCACCCGGGCTTCCAGGTATTTCGACGTGACTTAGTGCAGTGATTGATGTATATCTATGATTAATATATTACTCTCTGAGGTGGCCTTTATGCACATCACGAAAGCAAAACTTGAAAACTTGCTGGAAAGCCTCCCTGAACAAGTCGATACAGAGGAAGTTATGTACCGGCTATATCTCCTGGAAAAAATTGAAGCTGGCGAGGAGGATATTCGGGAAGGCAGGACTATCCCGCATGAAGAGGCTGTACGGAGGCTTTCCCGTAAATGGCAGCAGTGATCTGGACCGAGAAGTCGCTTACCGACCTTGAAGATATCTTCGATTACATTGCTTCCGACTCACCCTTTTATGCCCGGCATCAAGTCGAAAAGATTATTGCGTCAGTGGAACGTTTACAGACATTTCCAAGTTCCGGTCGTCCCCTGCCTGAATTCCCAGACTCTCCTTTCAGAGAAATCATTGTCGATCCTTTCCGAATTGTTTATCGGCACATCCCCACAAGTTCAAAAATATTCATAGTCGCGATTATTCATGGGAAGAGGCTTTTAAAGGAAGAGATGCTGGAGTAACAGTTATCTTTCGGTTACTTATTTAGCTCCGCACCTTTCGTGGTCCCGGCTGCCCGGTCAAGGTACAGGTCTACGCAATATTTTACGCCGGTTTCATCCTCATAGAGCTTATCCGCTTTCACATCCCGTATGAAGTCCAACGCCTTGGTGCTCCCGATGTCGCCGATCGACTTCAGGGGTATGACCTTGTCATTGTTTGAAAACTGCGCGAATTTGTTGGCGAGGTAGTCGAACTGGTCCTGCGCGCCGAGTGTCCCCATAGCGGAAACGGCGCATGCGTGGACAAGCGAATCTTCATTTTCGGCAATTTTCTGAAGGGTCTTCATGGCGACGGGGTTGTTCGTCCCTCCAAGCTCGATTGACGGAAAACAGGCAAAATCAGTCTCCGGCTTGACTTTTTCCAGGGCGAGCGCCTCCATCTTTTTAAGGTCTTCATCGCTGGCCGCGTAGTTGAAGACGCACCGATTGATCTTTGAGACTATTTCCTTGACCATGATCGACATGGGTATGCTCAAACAGGGCGGCCCGATCTCGTCCATGGACCAGACCGGAACCTTCGAATTGAAAAAATAGGCGGGGATTGTGCAGGATTTATCGCCCATGGTCACCTGGCCGAGGAAGAGATGGTACGCCTCCCAGGCTGAAAAACCGCTGGCCCGGTGGTTGACGACCTGATATTTCCTGATGGTCAGGGTCATGTCGGAAGACGCGTTTGAATCCTTCCCGACGATCTGCATCGGAACGCCCCGTGCCGCAAACTCCTTTTCCATCCCCTTGGAGAGCCATGCCGTCGGGTCCGGAACATTCTCAAAGACGATGTCGATCCTACTCAATCCGGTGATCCCCGGCGAAAATTTCACGTCATCCCGCTGGTCGATCACCTTCATGACTACGGGTTTTTTATCGACGTTCTGGTAGGTAAAGTGGGATGGGGTTGGCTCATCGATCGTGTACTTGAGCGAACATCCGGACATGAAACCGGCAACAATTACTAGAGAGAGTAGTGCCGAAAGATTGTGCCGCATAATGACCTCCTGTTTCAAGAATTTTGCGTATCCGAAAGGTGAGCATTTGGGTTCAGTCTCATGTCTTGACCTTTGCATAGAAGATTCATTTTGTTATTACTGGCGAACGGGCCGGCGGTGACCGGCGTGGTTTTTTCGCGACCGGTCTACTGACGATGTTGGGTTTT
>JBGQDJ010000261.1:0-4752 GCA_041495805.1 Geobacteraceae bacterium | reverse complement strand
GCTAAGGAGCACGAAACGACATCTCTCGCCGAGGCGCTGGCATCGGGAAAGGTGAAGGGGGTGCTCGCCATCGAGGCGGATATTCCGGCGGAATTGCTTACAGGCATCCCCTTTGTGGCGGCGGCCGACTGGCTCCCAACCGACCTTGTGAAGAGGGCAGATATATTTCTCCCGACCACGGCCTGGGTTGAGATGGACGGGACCTTCGTCAACAACGAAGGGAGGGGGCAGAGGTTCAGGCGGGTGATGAATCCGGGCCTGCCGATCAAGGGGCTCGACCCGGCTATCCATCCCCCCAGAATCCACAGCAAAACCGCCCCCGGCAGTGATCTCCGCCCGGCATGGCGGGTTATTGCCCAGTTGATGGAACGGCTGGGTGGGGACAAAGTAGTGGAGCCGCTAACCGGTCGATGGGAAAAACTGCGGGACATTGCCCCTGACGGGGAAGGGATAAGGATTTTATAGGCGCGACATGACGGGAATGGATACGATCGACATAGTCCTTATGCTGGGCAAGCTTCTGCTGGTCTTCGCGGTCATGATGTTTCTGGCTGCGTATCTGGGGTGGGTCGAAAGGCGTCTTCTCGGCTGGATCCAGGACCGCAAGGGGCCGAACCGTACAGGCTACCAGGGGCTCCTGCAGCCCATGGCCGACTTTGTCAAGCTCTTGACCAAGGAAGACTTCTGCCCCGATGGTGCGGACCGCTGGCTCTTCTTCTTTGCCCCGTGCATCGCCGCGATACCCGCTATCATGACCTTTTCCGTAGTTCCTTTCGGCGCGCCGGTTGTCATAATGGGAAAGACGGTCAACCTCCAGATGGCCGACGTCAACGTGGGCCTTCTCGTATTCCTGGCCCTGTCATCCGTTACGGTCTACAGTGTGGCGATCGGCGGCTGGGCTTCAAACAACAAGTATTCCCTGATGGGAAGCATCAGGGGGCTGGCGCAGCTCATATCCTACGAACTCTCCATGGGGCTCTCCCTTGTGCCGGTCGTCATGCTCGCCCGCTCCTTCAGGCTTTCCGATATCGTCAACGCCCAGGCGGATGTCTGGTTTATTGTCTACCAGCCGGTCGCCTTCATCATCTTCCTGATAAGCATCATCGCGGAGTGCAAGCGAACCCCCTTCGACCTCCCTGAGGGGGAGTCGGAACTGGTGGCGGGATTCCACACAGAGTACTCGGGGATGCGCTTTGCCATCTTCATGCTGGGGGAATATATAAATATCGTCCTCCTCGGCGCACTGGCGACGACATTTTTCCTCGGCGGCTGGCACGGTCCGCTCTTGCCGCCGGCAGCATGGTTCCTTATCAAAACATTGGCATTCACCATCTTTTTCATATGGGTGCGCGGGACGATGCCCCGACTCAGATACGATCAATTGATGTATTTCGGATGGAAACTATTGACGCCGCTGGCATTGCTGAATATACTAGTGACCGGCTGGCTTCTGGTATTCCGTCATAACCTTTCATGAGAAATTTGCGGTAAAGATGCTCAGGAGTGATGGAAGCAGTGGCGCGGCATGAGAGTCCTATCTGAAAGAGGGAGGAAAACATGCAAAATGTTAACGCAAAGGACCGTCACGGCCACACTCCGCTGATTGAATCGGCAAAGGGAGGGGATCTCGAAGCGGTTAAGGACCTGCTCCACCGGGGGGCCGAGGTGGATGCACAGAGTGATAAGGGGAAAACGGCCCTGCATTATGCCGCTGCCAATGGCCATGTTGAAGTTGTTCAACAACTTCTTGTGCATGGCGCCAAGGCCGATGCGCGCGACAAGGAATGGCGCACACCGCTTATGCTGGCGGCGATATACGGCTGCAATCACACGGTAAAGGCACTGCTGGATTCAGGCTCAGATACACACGCCCGGACCCTGGCAGGCAATACCGCCCTGATCTACGCCGAAAACAATGAACACCCCCTGACCGCAGCTCTCCTCAAAAAGGCTCAGAGACAGAAAGAAACGACCGCGTAAAGGCATAGCCGACTTATGGCGGGCAAGGATCGTCGACCGATCAGCGGTCCCTGCCCGCATGACTTTCCGGTTCAAAACTGGGCTTTATCTGTTAAGAACGGCGATTCGCCGTATCAATATTTGATCATAACATACGCCACTGAATTGTGGGTATGGTGAATAAGTCACCAGGTGCAAGGCCCGATAAGCGGGCATCTGGATGGATCCTGTCCCCCGTGCCCTCTGCCGGCATCATCCCGCCTGATGCGACTCATTCCTGTGTCCTGGGACAGGGTTGCGGAATCCGGCATAATGACACAGGCTCGACAATTAAGAAGATCGGTACTGTAAATACTCAATTGAAACGGTTCAGCATGTTCATAATCAAAGACATAAAAGCAATCTTCATAGGCCTCTGGACAACATGGAAGCACATCTGCCGGCCTGCTCTCACCATTCAGTATCCTGAAGAGAAAAGGACCCCATCCCCGCGTTTTCGGGCACGTATGGTCCTGACCAAGGATCCGGACGGAGAGGAGCGTTGCGTAGCCTGTTACCTCTGCTCCGGCGCCTGTCCCGTGGATTGCATATCCATGCAGGCAGCAGAGAAGCCGGACGGCCGCCGCTATGCCGAATGGTTCCGCATCAATTTTTCCCGCTGCATTTTTTGCGGGTTTTGCGCCGAAGCCTGTCCCACAATGGCGATCCAGATGTCCACGGAATACGAGATATGCAAGCGGAATATCATGGATCTTGTTTATGAGAAGGAAGACCTCCTGATCGACGGTTGCGGCAAGGATCCGAATTATAACTTTTATCGCCATGCCGGGGTCGGTGTGGTCAATCCACGAGGTGGAAATCCGGACGAGGAGCCTCCCACGGACCCGCGTGGGCTGATGCCGTAAGGGAATTCATGGAACAGATATTTTTCTACATCCTTGCCGCAGTGGTGCTGATTGCAACGCTGCTGGCCATAACCGAGCGGCACGCTGTCCATGCCATCGTCTATCTGGCGACCTCCTTCTTCGCCCTTGCAGGGATCTTTTATCTGCTCGGGGCTCCGCTGATAGCCGTTTTCGAGGTTATCATCTACGCCGGCGCCATCATGGTCCTGTTCCTTTTCGTCATCATGATGCTGGACATGGGCCAACCGGAAAAGGCGCGTGGGCCTTCTCTTAAACAATGGTGGCCCGCCCTGCTCCTGGGTGCGGTAATCCTCGTGGCGATGTCCGCCCTTTTTGTCACCAACGTACCGGAAACCCTGGCCGGATGGAGTTACACGGATGCACGTGAGTTCAGCAGGGTCCTGTTCCGGAAATACGGCGTAGCAGTGGAGGTCATTTCACTCCAGCTTTTGTTCGCCCTGGTGGGGGCTTTGTATCTGGGGAGAAGGAAACTACCATGATTGTTCCACTTACACACGTTCTCATCCTTGCCGGCATTATCTTCGTAATGGGACTGGCATGCGCCATTGCCTGGAGAAACAATCTCATCATGATCCTGATCGGCATCGAGATCATGCTAAACGCGGCAATGCTGGCTTTTGTCGGGGGGGGGGCGCACTGGAGACTTGTGGACGGCCAGGTCTTCTCGCTGGTCATCATGGCCCTGACCTCCAGCGAAGTGTCGCTTGCCCTGTCGATGGTAGTCTATCTGCACAGGCGAAAGAAGACGGTAAGTGCGGACGAGTTCAGCGAGATGAAAGGATGAAATGAAACTCTATCTCTCCCTCATACTTCTACTGCCGCTGCTGGGCGGCATCTTAAATGCCCTGGTCGGCAGGTTCCTGCCGCGCAAGGGGTCCGAATTGCTCGCCTGCGGGGTGATCTGGGGGGCCTTTGCCGCATCCATTTTCGCATCCCTGGAGTATCATGGGGCGGCGCGAATCGACCTGATGGGGTGGCTTTCCGCATTCGATTTCCAGGCTCCGGTTTCTCTTTACATCGATCCACTCTCCCTGGTGATGATCGTCATGATCACCTTCGTCTGTGCGCTCATCCACACATATTCCGTTGCCTACATGGCCCATGAGGAAGATTACGTACGCTACTTCGCCCTCCTAAACCTGTTCGTCTTTGCCATGCTCGCCCTGGTGCTGGCCGAGAACCTTCCTTTTCTCTACCTGGGGTGGGAAGGGGTCGGCTTCTGCTCCTATGGACTTATCGGCTTCTGGTACAGCGATGAGGAAAACGCCACCGCCGGCAGAAAGGCCTTCATCGTAACTCGTATAGGCGACACCGCCTTCGGCATCGCCATTGTCTGGATGTTCATGCTGCTTGGCACCGTTTCCATAACCGAACTGAACAACCTGGGCTCCACTCTCCCGATGGCAACGGTGACTGGGATCGGCCTCCTTCTCCTGATCGGGGCGATGGGCAAATCCGCGCAGATGCCCCTCATGGTCTGGCTTCCCGACGCAATGGCGGGCCCCACCCCCGTCTCCGCCCTGATCCACGCCGCCACCATGGTCACCGCGGGGGTCTACCTCCTTGCCCGGATGTTCCCGCTGATCTCCCCTTCAACAACCGCCATGGCAGCCATCGCCGTCACCGGCGGGGTGACCGCCTTCTATGCCGCCACCTGCGCCTTGGCCCAGCGCGACCTTAAGCGAGCTCTGGCATACTCCACCATCAGCCAGATCGGATACATGATGCTGGGGGTAGGCGCGGGCGCCATAACCGCCGCCACCTTCCATCTCCTGGTGCATGCCTTCTTCAAGGCTCTCCTCTTCCTTGGCGCCGGTTGCGTGATCGCCGCCATGCACCATGAGCAGGACATCTTCAAAATGGGGGG
>JBGQDJ010000260.1:0-4766 GCA_041495805.1 Geobacteraceae bacterium | reverse complement strand
TTCAAGAAAGTTGACCTCTTTGAACAATAAAGTGGAGCGAGGGACGGTATAGACGGTTTCAAGTCAGTGATCGCCACCAAGCCCGACATAATCATATGCGATCTGGAAATGCCTCGCACGAATGGTTATAAATTTGTATATGATCGGAAGAGACTTCCCACGTGATAAAGTCATCCCCGAAATCTCACTCGCTTGTCGAACTGCAGGGACTATCAATCCTTTTTGCCGAAACTGACGCGGAGATTCTATCACATGTTTCCCATGTCCTGACACCCTTCTGCCGTGAGTTCCATGCTGCGCAGAACGGCAAAGCCGCGTTTGATCTGTTCCGCAAGAAAACCCCCGATCTGGTTCTGGCCGACATTTCACTGCCGGGCATGTCGGGACTGGAGCTGACCCGTAAGATCAAACGGATGTGTCCATCGGTTCCGGTAATCATCATTTCTGCCAAGAATGACACTGAACACTTGATGCAAGCAATTGATCTCAATGTCGACGGTTACCTCATCAAGCCTATTAACATCGAAAAGCTCTTCTTTGTCCTTCAGCGCCAGGCGGGAAACCTCAATTCCCGCAGGATTGCCGAGCATGAGTCGCGTTTGCTCGCAGGTGTCAACATGGCGATCCAGTATCTGCTTTCGGCAGATGCGAATCAGGATGCCGTTGATTTTGCGTTGCAGGAGATGGCCAAGGCCGCTCAGGCTGATAAGATTTCTCTCTTCCGCTACGACTCCCTCATGGGGGAACGGGAAGCATTTCTGGTCAGTGGATTTGCCCAGGGCGATTTGATGCGAAGCTTTCTGGACGGAGCGGACACCGGTTCCCCTGAAATACCATACATCAAGCGATGGTACGGTATACTGTCACAGGGGAAAACACTGACCGGTCCACGCTCGTCATTTCCGGCCCAGGAACGACATATCATCGATTCCATGCATGCCCGTTCGCTGCTCATGACCCCGATATTCGCAGATGGGCGACTCTGGGGATTTGCCTGCTTGTGCGACATGAAATATGAACGCCACTGGTCCGACGCCGAGACTTCCATGGTGATGACGGCAGCACGCGGGCTGGGAAGCTTCATGGGGCGCCTCCGGTTGGAACAGGAGCGGCAAGAAGCCCGCAAAGCCCTGCTGCTGTCCAATATCCAATGGCGTGAAACATTTGATACCATCCCGGACCTGGTAATGGTACTGGACATAAACCACCAGATCATGCATATCAACGAGGCAGCACGGGAACGGCTCGATATTGATGATAATTGCGCAAATGACCTGATGGGCCACTGTTATCACCATATCCACGGCATTGACCATCCACCGGGAGACTGCCCGCACATGGCCCTGCTCGCTGACCGCCAGCCTCACGAAACGGAAGTGTTCATACCGCGGCTGAAAGGTTATTTTCACATTACCGTCAACCCAACCTTTGATGCCGATGGCAACCTTGTCGGCGCAGTGCATGTGGCACGCGACGTCACCAATCGCCGCGCTATGGAGGATCAGCTTCGCTATCTCGGCACCCATGACGAACTGACCAAGCTCAATAATAGAACCTATTTCGAGGCGGAAGTAGACCGCCTCAAACGGGGCGGGATCGCCCCCCTGTCTGTTGTAATTGCCGACGTGGATGGGCTCAAAGATATCAATGACCGCTATGGTCACGATCATGGCGATGCCCTCATACGGGCTGCCGCCGACACACTCAAGGATATTTTCCGCCCGGACGATACCATTGCCCGCATCGGAGGGGATGAATTCGCTGTATTGCTCAAAGGGGTGGGAGAAGATATTCTCTATGGCCTCATGCAGCGGGCACGCCAGATACTTTCAGAAGGCACCCATCAGACGGAACACGGTCATAAGGTCCAATTTTCCATGGGAAGTACGACGATCCGCCATCCGTCTGAACTTGATAGAGCGATTCGTGACGCCGACATGGCGATGTACGCTGACAAGAAAGTACGCAAGACAAAAAAAGCGTAAAATAGAACCATCATACCGCAAAATATCTGCTTGATTGACAAAGAGCTGTGCCAATCTGGGGTACGACAACGATTCCTTCTTTTTGGGAGTGTGATTATTTCACCCTTCAGACAGTCTCACGAACCCCGGCCACCTCATCTGCATGTGAATCACTCAATTCGTTCAGCATGGACGCCGCCTCTCGGTCCACGAACCAGCGCAGGTCACCTGACAGTGGTCTGACAAGCTGTGCAGGGAGCATCGGGTGTTCGTCGCCGCCTCCCATGATGGTCTTCAGAACCTTGGCTTTCGCGGAGCCAGTCACTATGAACAGCACCAGCGCAGCCTGGTTGAGCAGTGGTGCGGTCAGGGTGACCCGGCTGAAATCCTCACCGGCACGATGGGTAACGGCGGTCCAGCGCCGATGTTCGGCCAGTGCTGCCGAGCCCGGAAAAAGTGAGGCTGTGTGACCATCGTCGCCCAGGCCGAGCAAAGCCAGATCAAAGGTGAGGGGAGCATTGTCAAAATATCCCCGTAGTTCTGCCTCATACAGGTCGGCAGACTGTTGCGGAGATTCGTTGCATGCTATTGGGTGAATTTGATCCGGACAGACCGGCAGATGATCGAGGAGCGCAGTGCGAACCATGAGCTGATTGCTGCGTGGGTCATCGGAGGGGACACATCGTTCATCTCCCCAGAAAAAATGGATATATCTCCATGGGATTCGGCCGATGTATGGCTCCTGCGCCAGCAGTTGATAGGCGCGGCGGGGAGTTTCCCCTCCGGCCAGCAGAACCGGGAAACAGCCACGGGCATGCACGCTTTTTAGAGCCTGATCGGCGAACAGCGTGGCAACGGCCCGGGCCAGCGCCTCCCTGTCTTCAAACCGCTCTATCAAGGGGCCTCCGCTCCGGCGGGCTGCAGCCAGCTATGACCGTCACGGGCGAGCATGAGATCCGCCGCTTCCGGTCCCCAGCTTCCGGCCGGGTAGTCCGGAAAATCGGCGGGAGGCACGGACTCCCATGCCTCCAGAACCGGCGTGACCACTTGCCAGGCGCACTCCACCTGATCTGCCCGCATAAACAGGGTCGCGTCGCCGCGGATCGTGTCCAAAAGCAGCGTCTCATAGGGCTCCGGAGCCGGATCCTTGAATGCTT
Organism: Geobacteraceae bacterium; assembly: GCA_041495805.1. Classification (GTDB taxonomy): domain Bacteria; phylum Desulfobacterota; class Desulfuromonadia; order Geobacterales; family Geobacteraceae; genus JBGQDJ01. The sequence goes on along the minus strand of JBGQDJ010000260.1, from coordinate 1,645 downwards.
CCCGATAGCGGAACTGCATGTCAGCCGCGCCCAAAAGCAGAAGGGTGCCCGGCTGTTTGACCTGGATACGGGTTCCGATCCCCTCTTCAGGCTGAATCCTGATGACAATCCTGTTTGGCTGCCAGCTCTCCACCGCCGCGGAGGGGAACAACTGGTGCGGTGGCGATCTGAAAATAATGGAGACTTCCGATACCTTGGCGCTAAGGCGTTTACCGGTACGCAGATAAAACGGCACCCCCTGCCAGCGCCAGTTATCGATATTAAAGGTGAATGCGGCATAGGTTTCGGTGGTCGATCCGGGGGAGACGCGGGGCTCTTCACGATAACCCGGCACTCCATTCCCCACGATAGTCCCCTTGCGGTACTGTCCCCGCACTGCAACCTTATGGACATCCTCGGGGCGAATCGGACGGATGGCGCGCAACACATCCACTTTCTTGTTGCGTATCTCGTCGGCATCGAACGTAATGGGCGGCTCCATCGCCACCAGGCAGAGGATCTGAAGCAGGTGGTTTTGCACCATGTCGCGCAGGGCTCCCGCCTGATCATAAAACTCACCCCGCTCCTCGACGCCTACCGTTTCGGCCACGGTAATCTGGACATGGTCGACGTAGCGCCGGTTCCAGACCGGTTCAAAGAGTGAGTTGGCAAATCGGAAGGCCAGGATGTTCTGGACCGTCTCCTTGCCGAGGTAGTGGTCGATCCGGTAGATCTGTGACTCAACGAACATGCCGTTCAGAAACGCATTGAGCGCCCGGGCAGAGGAGAGATCACGGCCGAACGGTTTTTCCACCACCAGACGGTCGCGGGCACAATCCCTGCAAACTCCCAGCCGCTGCAGCATTGAGGCCGCAGGTTCCATCATGTTCGGTGGAATGGCAAGATAATAGACCCGATTGGCTCTTACGCCCCACGCATCTTCAATCTCCGCCAGACGCCCCTTGAGAACAGCTCCGGACCCGGGATCAGCGAGATCTTCGGACAGATAGCAGATGTTTTCCGAAAAGCTGTTCCATAGGGATTCATCCGCCACCCCGCGACGGGAGAACTGGTTAACCCCCATACGGATCTTCTCGCGAAAGGCATCGTTATCCACTTTCCTGCGTGCAACACCGACAACGGCAAAACGCTCCGGGAGATAGTTGTCAAGGAGCAGGTTATAGATCGCCGGGAGGAGCTTTCGCCAGGTAAGATCACCACCTGCACCGAAAATGACGAGGATCGTCGGATCAAGACGGGAGTTCTGCGGCATGCTCATTCTCCTTTCACCGGAGGTTTTTCCCGATGTCCGCCAAACTGGTATCGCATGGCTGACAACAGACGGTTGGAAAAGTCATCCTCGCCGCGGGAGCTGAAGCGCTGGTAAAGTGCGGCGCTGAGCACCGGGGCCGGTACACCCTCGTCAATGGCGGCGTTGATTGTCCAGCGTCCTTCGCCGGAATCGGAAACCTGCCCGGCGAATCCGTCGAGAGACGGATTTTCAGCCAACGCCCGGGCGCCCAGATCCAACAGCCACGACGACACAACGCTGCCACGCCGCCACAGGTCCGAAATGTCGGACAGGTTGAAGTCGTAGCGGAAAAGCTCCGGATGACGAAGGGGGGCGGTTTCGGCGTCGATTTCACGCCCTTCTCTGCCGGCATTG
>JBGQDJ010000259.1:0-4774 GCA_041495805.1 Geobacteraceae bacterium | reverse complement strand
CCTGCGCAGGACCTTGGCGATCTGGCTGAAACGGCTGTGCCGAACGGCTAGTGCCCGCAGCGCCCCCCCCTGCTCGCCGTAAAGGACCCGGTAGATGATTTCCCGCACGTTATGCGGCCCGAGGATGCGGCTGTCGAGGGGAGACTTCAGGCAGTCAAGCAGGCGCACCGTGGCGCTGATCATATCATCCGTCATCGGTGTCGATATTATTCCACGCTCCGCAGTCCCCCTGTCCGGGATATCGTCATCCATTTCAATCAGCAACTCTCCCACCATCACCGGATCAACCCGCACCGATACGGCCAGGTATGGCTCTTCCGGGGTGGCCAGCGTCTCGCACTCGAAGGGGAGGGGGACCGAGAGCACCAGGTAGTTATAGGGATCGTAGGTATAGACCTGGTCTCCCAGGTAACCGATCTTTTTCCCCTGTCCGACTATGACGATGCTCGGTTCATATACCACGGGCATGCGGGGGAAGGGTTTATTCGAACGGACGAACTGCACACCTGTCAGATTGGAAGGAGAAAAGCCTTCCTTTATGGCCAGGGCTCCCAGCAATTCCACCAGCTTTCCTTTTCCCGCTGCATCCGCTTCATCGATCATCACAGGATCCTCCCGAAACATATTGCGCATTACTCATTACGCTTGCAACAAAAGTAGCAAGTCCCGGAGAAATTGTCACTATAAATTCCGGCGATCGGCAGAAACAGGCAAGGGTTCAGGAGTAATGTGTATTGCCGGATTGGCAAACAAGGCTTAATCTGAATCTACTCAACGTTGAGACTAAAGGCCCGGCCTGACCTTCATCAGCTCACATCTTGTCAACCTGAGAAGATGCATCATACTATATTTGAGGAGGTTTAAATGCACGACAATCTGAAATTCTATATCGACGGACAATGGGTCGAACCGACGGGAAGCCGCACCAGGGAGGTAATCAATCCGGCCACGGAAGGGATTGCCGGGCGAATAGCCATGGGAGAAAAGGAGGACGTGGATCGCGCCGTCGCGGCAGCGCGAAAGGCGTTCGAAAGCTATTCGCTGACATCACGGGAAGAGCGAGTCGCCCTCTTTGAGCGGATCGCGGCGGCTTTCCAGGCGCGTATTCCGGACCTGGCCTTGGCCATGACCGAGGAAATGGGGTGCCCGGCATGGCTGGCCCAAAAAGCACAGATCCCGCTCCCGCTCGCCCACATCAATACCGCGATTGAGGTGCTCAAGAAATATCAGTTCGATGAGGTCCGCGGCATATCGATGATCCGCAAGGAACCGATCGGCGTCTGCGCGCTGATAACTCCATGGAACTGGCCCGTTTCTGTGGTCATCACCAAGGTGATGCCGGCGCTCGCGACAGGCTGCACCGTAGTGCTGAAGCCGTCCGAATATTCCCCCTTTTCCGCCTTGGTCATTGCCGAGATCATGGACGCAGCCAAGGTGCCGCCCGGCGTTTTCAATCTCATAAACGGCGACGGCCCGACGGTCGGCGCTTGCCTCGCCAGCCATCCGGACATCGCCATGGTCTCCATCACCGGTTCGACCCGCGCGGGAATAGATGTGGCGCGCAATGCCGCAGCGACCGTCAAGCGCGTTCATCAGGAACTGGGGGGGAAGAGCCCGAACATCATGCTGGAAGATGCGAATTTGGAGAAAGCCGTCGCCTCCGGCGTGAGTTTTATCATGCTGAACTCGGGCCAGAGCTGCTCGGGGCCTTCGCGCATGCTTGCGCCCAACTCTAGGTTTGCCGAAGTGATCGCGATTGCAAAGTCGGTGGCTGAAAGCACCACGGTCGGTCCGCCGGAGAGCGGCGCCTATGTAGGGCCGGTGGTCAATGAAAAGCAATGGAACAGGATTCAGGGCCTGATCCAAAAAGGGATCGAGGAAGGCGCAACGCTGATCACCGGTGGTCCGGGCAAACCGGCTGGCCTGGAAAAAGGCTACTATGTGAAGCCGACAATCTTCGCCAATGTCAGCAATGACATGACGATAGCACGCGAGGAGATCTTCGGGCCGGTTCTGGTGATTATTGGCTATGACGATGTCGAGGACGCGATCAGGATCGCGAACGACACCCCTTATGGCCTGGCCGCATATGTCCATGCCGGCAGCATAGAGAAGGCGCGAGAAGTCGGGGCGCGCATCCGGGCCGGACAGGTTTACCTTAACGGCGATATGAATCTCCTCGATCCGGCGGCGCCGTTCGGCGGCTTCAAGATGTCCGGCAACGGCCGTGAATGGGGCGACCATGGTTTTGAGGCGTTTCTTGAGGTCAAGGCGTTCGTCGGATATGCCCCGTCCGGCTGATGGCCCCGGTATGTCGAGTCGCTAAGGCATGTAGTTCAACTTGCAAAGGAATGACTTCGCTGTAAAATATAACCGACACGCTCGAAAGGAGGGACCTATGATTTCACTGGACGTTAACGGCAAGAAACACCTGGTGGATGTGGAACCGGATACGCCGCTTTTGTGGGTGATCCGGGAGAAGTTGGGCCTAACCGGGACGAAATATGGCTGTGGGGAAGGGATATGTGGCTCCTGTACCGTCCTTATAGGCGGGAAGGCGGAGCGCTCCTGTCAGATAGCGGTGAAGGACGCCCAGGGGAAGAAGATAACAACTATTGAAGGGGTGCCGAAGAACCATCCGGTCAAGAAGGCATGGCTGGCCGAAGAGGTGTCGCAATGCGGCTGGTGCCAGCCGGGGCAAATTATTTCGGCTGTGGCACTCCTTAAGGAGAAGCCGAAACCTACCGATGCGGATATCGACACGGCCATGGAGGGGAACATCTGCCGCTGCGGCACCTATCAGCGCATCCGCTACGCCATCCACACGGCTGCCGCGACGCCGGGGAAAGGAGGGGTAAGATGAGCGGAATCGTAAAGGTAAGCCGCCGTGAGTTTCTCGCTACGAGCGCCCTGGCCGGGGGAGGGCTGATCCTCGGTCTCTACCTCCCCGCTGCCGACACGCTTGCCGCCACCCTGTCCGCGGAGCCATTCAAGCCGAATGCCTTCATCCGGGTGGGACATGACGGATGGGTGACCTTTATCATCAACCACTCGGAGATGGGACAGGGGACATCCACCGCCCTTGCGATGCTCATTGCCGAGGAGCTGGAGTGCGACTGGAAGAGGATCCGGCTGGAATTCGCCCCGGTTGACCCGGTCTACAACAACCCCGCTTTCGGGGCACAGGGGACCGGGGGGAGCACCGGCACCTGGACGGAGTTTGACAGGTTGCGCACAATGGGAGCTTCCGCCCGCGAGATGCTGATCTCCGCTGCTGCAAAGGGGTGGAAGGCGGATACTGCGGACTGCCGCGCCGAGAATGGACGTGTGATCCACAAGAGAGGCAGATCCATCGATTACGGGAAACTTGCGGAACGGGCCGCAAAGATGCCGGTCCCAAAGGAGGTGAAGCTCAAGGAGCCCGGAAGCTGGAAATTGCTGGAAAAGCCCATGCACCGCCTCGACAGTCCGGCAAAGATAAACGGTATAGCCGAGTTCGGCCTGGATGTTCAGCTTCCCGGCTTGCTGACGGTCCTCATTGCCCATCCGCCGGTTTTCGGGGGAAAGGTGAAGAGTTTCAAAGCCGACAAGGCCAGTGCCGTTCCGGGGGTGAAGAAAATTGTCCAGGTCCCGTCAGGGATTGCGGTGGCGGCGACAGGTTTCTGGGCGGCGCACAAGGGGAGAGCCCTCCTGGAGATAACCTGGGAAGAAGTGGAATGGGGCAAGCTGGATACCACCGAAATAGCCGGGAATTTTGCGAAGATGGCCATGACCCCCGGGACCGTCGCCCGCCGGGAGGGAGATCCGGAACATTCCCTTGGCGGCGCAGTCCGTAAACTTTCGGCCGAATATGTTGTTCCCTATCTTGCCCACGCCTGTATGGAGCCGCTCAACTGCACCGTCGACCTGCGCAAGGACGGCTGCGATATATGGGTCGGCACTCAGTCCCAGACCCAGGACCGTAACGCCGCGGCCCGTGTCCTGGGGCTTAAACCCGAGCAGGTGGATCTTCACACGACCTTTCTGGGCGGGGGATTCGGCCGCCGGGCAAACCCCCACAACGATTTCGTGGTCACGGCAGTGGAGGTGGCCAGGGAGCTGAAACGTCCGGTCAAGGTCGTCTGGACTCGGGAGGACGACATGAAGGCCGGATACTACCGTCCCCTCTGGTACGACAGGATATCTGCCGGACTTGATGAAAATGGGAACCTGATGGCATGGCAGCATACGATCGTTGGCCAGTCGATCATGGCCGGAACCTCCTGGGAGCCGGTAATGATCAAGAACGGCATCGACGCCACATCCGTCGAGGGTGCAAAGGATATCCCATACGCCATCCCGAACATCCTGGTGGACCTGCACTCTCCGCGTCTCGGCGTGCCGGTCCAGTGGTGGCGGTCGGTCGGGCACTCCCACAACGCCTTCGTGGTGGAGAGCTTCCTGGATGAGGTGGCCCATGCCGCGGGGAAGGACCCGTTTGAGTTCCGGGCCGCCCTCCTCAGTGAGAAACCCCGCCATCTGGGTGTACTCAAGATGGCGGCGGAAAAGGCCGGTTGGGGAAAGCCGCTTCCCGCCGGTATCGCCAGGGGTATCGCAGTGCACGAATCCTACGGCAGCTTTGTTGCCAACGTTGTCGAGGCATCGGTCGACAGCAGGGGAAAGGTGCGTGTCCACCGCGTTGTCAGCGCGGTCGACTGCGGCATGCATGTCAACCCCGACACCATTGCCGCGCAGATGGAATCGGCGGTAGCCTTCGCCCTCTCCGCTACCCTGT
>JBGQDJ010000258.1:0-4778 GCA_041495805.1 Geobacteraceae bacterium | reverse complement strand
GGCTACGTTGCCCCGGCAGACAAGCTTGAAGGCAGAGACCAGGAAATTTTCAAAGAGCGCGACAGAAAACTTGAAGAAGCAAGAGAGCTGAGAAAGAAAAAACGCCAACAACAGCTCCCAGAGTTCAGCAGTACAGGGGAGGCTGATTCACCCTTAACTCAAGCGGCCTGAAAGTCCATTTCCGACTGAGGCGGAACATAAGCACTCTTACCGATTTAAGCGCATCTTATATTTCTGCGCGACACTCATTAATTTCTTGACAGGCGTTTCCCAATACTGTTAGGGTTAGAACATTAAAACCGCTGTTCCTGGAAGAAAAACGAAATCATCGTAAGCCCTGGAATACCTCCGGGGCTTTTTTATATGGAGCAGAGAAAGAAGGATTCATGAGTTTCACAGCATTTAATTTACACCCCCTTGTAGCAGCAGGTGTCAAAGGGGCAGGATATGTCACCCCCACACCCATCCAGGCGCAGGCAATGCCACCGGTCATGCAGGGGCGGGATGTGATGGGACTGGCCCAGACGGGCACCGGCAAGACCGCCGCTTTTGCGCTGCCCATACTGCACAGGCTGATGCAGGGAGAACGAGGGCATGTCCGAGCCCTGGTCGTCGCACCCACCCGCGAACTTGCGGAACAGATCCACGAGGCCATCTGCGATCTCGGGAAACAGACCCGCATCGGTAGCCTCACCGTCTATGGCGGTGTAGGGGTCAACCCCCAGGTGGCAAAGCTGAAGAGGGGGGTAGAGATCGTAGTGGCCTGTCCCGGCCGGCTTCTGGACCATATCGGCCAGGGGACGATCGACCTTTCAGGGGTCGAGGTGCTGGTCCTCGACGAGGCGGACCATATGTTCGACATGGGTTTTCTCCCCGACATCCGGCGGATCTTGAAGAACCTCCCCAGCAAGCGGCAGACCCTCCTCTTTTCGGCAACCATGCCTGACGAGATCAGGCGCCTTGCAAACGATACCCTGAACGATCCGGTCACGGTCCAGGTGGGGATAACAGCCCCTGCGGTTACCGTAAGCCATGCGATTTATCCGGTTGCGCAGCACCTCAAGACCCCACTGCTGATGGAACTGCTGCACAATACCGATACCGGGTCAGTGCTGATCTTCACCCGCACCAAGCACCGCGCCAAGCGGGTGGGGGAACAACTGGAAAAGGCCGGATACCGCGCCGCCTCGCTACAGGGGAACCTTTCACAAAACCGGCGCCAGGCTGCCCTGGACGGATTCCGCGACGGCACTTTCCAGATACTGGTGGCTACCGACATTGCCGCGCGGGGCATCGATGTTTCCCTGATTTCCCATGTTATCAACTACGACATTCCCGATACATCCGATGCGTACATCCACCGTATCGGACGGACCGGCCGCGCCGCCCGGACCGGCGACGCGTTCACCCTGGTGACCGGTGAAGACACGGTCATGGTGCGCGCCATAGAGAAGGTTCTTGCCGCACCGCTCGAACGCCGCAATCTGGCGGGTTTCGATTATTCCATTCCCGCGCCGAAAAAAGAGACGGAATTCATCCGTCCCCCCAGGCAGGCGATGCAGGGTCGCAAGCCTGACACGGCAAAGAAGGCCGCTGCACAGGCAAGCGCCCCCTCTGCAGATCCGCGCTCAGCCGGGAAGAAAGCTTCCGTTCATGGGGAGCGGCGGAAAAGGGGATTTAATATTGGAGTTGTGAAATAACCCTGAAAATAAAGCAGTCTGTTTTTTACCTTAATCTCTACTGAATAAATTCCTCGAAGGTTGCTTTGTTGAGAGAAAGCAATTACCCCTGTGACACCTCGCAGCTTGCTGCGGGGTAGTTCATTCCTGAATTTAGACAGCCACACAAGAAAAAACGCTTGACAAACAAATGGGAATGATTTCTATTAAGCGCAATCATGCTTAAGCGACTTTCATTATTCTTCGTCTGTCTCCTGCTTCTCTCCTTTCTGGGGGAGGCGTTCCATCATCATGATGATTGCGCCGACCATCCCGACTGCTCCATCTGCGTCGCCACCCATCACAAGTCCGATACCGGGCTCTCTTACGCCCCATCTGAAATACAAAGGGAGCTTACGGAAACCGCCTATATCCGGCCATTTCACCCCGTTGTAAGCAAAACCTTCTTCAATACTACACTCGGTCGCGCACCTCCAGCCTGAACTCCTCTGCAAAATCCTTTTAGAGAGAACCTATAACAATCGGGCGGTCTTCCCGTGAATCCGCCAAGCAACGCGGTTCGCGAAGGGAAAACTGTATCTATCTGCCCATTATAATTCACTTTACCCGGAGGAGTTATGAAACTATTACGATCTCTGTTCTGCACTGTCGTATTATGCGCATTCAGTTTATCCGCATACGGACAGGATACGGCGGAGCGCCTCAACATGCTGGAAAAAGCGCTGAATGAGCAGGCAAAAATCATCGAAGAGCAGCAGAAAACCATAAATGAGCTTAAGGGAATAGCTGCTGAAGGCTGGCGGCCTTCACCGGGGTTCCAGCAACAGATGAAATCGGAACAGGCGCCAACCGAAGAGATGAAAACTGCTCAGCCGGAGGATATTTCCACCCTGGCTTCCAAGGTGACCGGCCTGTTCGGCGGGGCGTTGATGACCAACCCCTACCTGTCGGTGGTGCTGGACGCGAAGGGATATTACTCCAACCAGAAGAACAACGCGCTACGCAACCGGGGGATTCCCGGTTTCACCACCGAAGGTCAGGAACTTAAAAACGGATTCAACACGGACGGCGCCGAGTTTTTTGTGTTTGCTCCGGTCGATCCATACTTCGATGTCTACGTAAACGTGCCGATAAACGGGGAGGGCGCGGCGTTCGAAGAGGGTTACTTTGTCACCACCTCGCTGCCGGAAGGTCTCCAGGTGAAGGGGGGACGCTTCAAGAGCAATACCAGCCGCCTCAATGCCCAGCATCCCCATGCCTGGGACTTTGTCGACATTGCCCTCCCTTACAAGGCTTTTCTCGGCGGCGAAGGGCTCGGCGGAGAGAACGGCGTACAGTTGACCTGGCTGCCGCCGCTGCCGGTTTATACCCTGTTGGGTGTCGAGGTGCTTCAGGGTGATAACCCGCTCCTGTTCGGGGATGACGATAACTGGGGGCCGCACGCCTTCACTGGGTTTGCCAAGGTCTCGATCGATACATCCGAAAATTCGACCCTCTTCGCCGGACCATGGGCGATGTTCGGCAAGACCAACACTACCTCGGGTTCTATCCTTCTCCCCGAAGCCCTGACCGCCAGCGGCAACACTTTCGGATTGCGCGGCAGCAGCTCCCTCTATGGCATGGAGGCGGTCTGGAAGTGGAAATCGGGCAAACATGGAGTAACCCTGCAAGGGGAATATCTCTATTTGACTCAAAACGGAGACCTGACTGAAACAGACGCCGACGGCAACGTCCTTTCTGTAAATCCACTCAAGCGGCATCAGGACGGCGCCTACCTCCAGGCGCTTTACAGGTACGACCGGTGGCGGATCGGAGCGCGCTACGAGATCCTGGATCTCTTTACCGATACCTTCAAGGTGGCGGGGGTTCAGCAGGATCTTGGCAGCAAGCCGTGGCGCTCATCCGGCATCCTGGAGTTCAACCCCACCGAGTTCTCCACCATCCGGGCCCAGTTCTCCGCTGACCACACGGTCCCGAACCAGCGGGTAAACTATGAGGGGATTCTGCAAGTCCTCTTTACGATAGGCGCTCACCCTGCCCACACCTTTTAGCGCGACGCCATATTTGAGCGCTAACTGTGTTGGTTTGTCAGAGGCTTCCTCAACGTACTACATGTACGCCTCGGTCGCCTCTTCCTCGCCGCCTTGTTATCATCTCAAATCTGGCATTGCACAGGAGAATAGACATGCGAAGAATCATCCTTACGATAGTTATGACATTAATAGCAACAAGCCCTGCCTCTGCCGGCCTCAATGTCGTCGCCACGCTACCCTGGGTCGGGAGCATCGCCAAAGAGATCGGCAGGGATAAAATCAACGTAACCACCCTGATAAAACCGAGTCAGGACCCCCACTTTGCCGATGCGAAACCGAGCATGATCCTGGCCACGCGCAAGGCCGACATCATCATGTACAACGGCGTCGACCTGGAGGTCGGATATCTTCCTCTGGTTGTGGAAGCGTCAAGAAATCCAAGAATCATGCCGGGGAGACCCGGGAACTTCGACTGCTCGAAGTTCGTATCCGTGATTGAAAAACAGGCGATAGTTGACAGGGGTATGGGTGACGTGCATCCGCTAGGCAATCCCCATTATCATTTCTCCACTACCAATATTCTCCGCGTTGCGGAAGGGATGGCCAATGCCATGGCCAATCTGGACAGGGCCAACGGGGATGCTTACCATGCCAATTTCAAAAGCTTTGCCGCCAGGTTCAACGAACATCAGAAAAAGTGGAAGACCATTAATCTGAAAGGAAAGAAGTATATCGCCTATCATAAGTTGTTCGGGTATCTGGAGCACGAATACGGCTTCCGGATCGTCGGCTATATCGAGCCGAAACCGGGCATTCCGCCATCAGCGGCCCATATCGAACAACTGATTGAAATGATGAAGCAGGGCAAACTGGACGGCATTCTCGTAACCCCGGCGCATGGCCTGGACGAGGCGGAGTCCCTGGCGGCGCGGACAGGGGTAAAGGTCATCATACTCCCCCAGGATGTCGGCTCCATGAAGGGGACGGACGACTGGTTTGCGTTCATGGACACCATCATTTCATCATTACGTTAAGGGAGAACCGATGGAAGCCATTTCATTTCTTG
>JBGQDJ010000257.1:0-4797 GCA_041495805.1 Geobacteraceae bacterium | reverse complement strand
GTTTGGAACCCAACAGGGCCGAGGGTTTGCCGGAAATTAAATGGTCATTTTCCCAGTTGAACCAACCCGGTGGCAAACCAAGCGGCAAGGTTACGGCCGAGTATGAGGTTGTCTCCGGTCAGGAATTTGTTCTGGAAGACAGCATCGTCGCCAAATACGACGAACCTGCCTCTGCCTGACTGGCCTTCCACGGCCACCGCGAACGACTCCTCCACATCATCCGGGTCGAGTTGGTTGTTGCCGTTAAGGTCAACCCAGGCTGCAGGTGAGGTCCGGGCAATAGCATGTACGCCGTTGCGGTTGTCGAGGAGTGCCCATGCGCCATAGAGGCTGAACTGCCGTATCCCCTGGAAAAGCGGGGGGTTCGTCAGTCGCGTCACCCGGAAGTTGAGGGAGTTGTCGTCGATGATGTTTTCCCGCTCCCGGATCACGCCATTGGAGTGCTCCACGCCGAGACGGTTCAGGAGGGGCGCAAACGGCGGGGCGATGTGAAGCATGATGCAGAGTGTCCCGCCTCGTTCGACGAAGGCAACGATAGCTTCAATCTCCTCGGGCGTGTAGGGCTGAAAAGCGCCGGAGAGGATCAGTGCGTCGATGCCGACGAGGAGTTCGGCGGTAAGCGGAGTATCGACGGCGATGACTTTATCTCCGGCTTCACGGAACACTCCCGCGAGACGCGAAAGGTCAAGGTCGCGGTTACCTTCGATGACTAAGCGCTGACCGTGCCCCTGATCGAAGAGAACCGTCGTTTTGGCGTGGACCGGGACAACCGCCGATAACAAGAACATGACGCTGATGAACATGACGGACAACGGGGCAAAGCGGGACATGGATCTTCTCCTTAATTCAATAGAAGTATTCGTATGAAACGACAAACAGGACAAATAAGACCAATACAGTCTTTTATACCATTTACCCCTTTTCTGTCAACTGCTTAATCTGCAATCAAACAAAAGTGTTTCCTCACGCTTATCTCTTCAATCATCCGCCAATTCCTGCTATGGTGTACCAGACCAACTTTACCCATGCGAGGCACATTTGAAGGCTGTAAAATGGCTGGTCCTAATCGTCCTCGGCGGAATATTTCTCTATGCAGCCTGGATTGGCGTGGCGCTTTACCGTCTCCCATCGGTGGCAGGACTCGCCGACCCGAAGATGAATCTGACCATCCAGGTAAAGGACTGGCGGGGGGACCTCCACCCCTTTGTCGTAGGTCCGCGGAACGTCTGGTGGACCGGGTCGGAGAATATCCCGACGGAGATGAAGTGGGCGGTTATCGTGGCGGAAGACACCAACTTCTACCGACACGAAGGGATCGACGTAAGAGCAATCAAAAACGCCATAAGGTATGACCTGGAAAAGAAGCGCTTCGCCCGTGGCGCTTCGACTATAACCCAGCAGGTAGCGAAAAACCTGTACCTTTCCCGGGGAAAGACCATTACACGCAAGATCGAGGAAATCTACCTCGCCAAACGGATGGAGCGGGAGTTGACCAAGGGGCGGATTCTCGAACTCTACCTGAATATCGTCGAGCTGGGACCGATGGTTTACGGGATCGGCCATGGCGCTCGCTTCTATTTCGACAAACCGGCCGCCGACCTCACACCCCGGGAATGCGCCTTCCTCGCCGCCATGCTCCCCGGTCCGCAGAAGGTCTACAACCCGTATCGGCATCTGGATCGGGTGCTGAAACGCTCCGACATGATCCTGGGAGAGTTGCGGCAGAAGGGAGTGCTGAGCGAAGCGGAGTACCGCCTGGCCCTGGCGGAGACGCCGGATATCAGAGGGATGCAGAAGAAAGTGGACAGGAGCTTCGCAGGGAAGGTGCGGAATTTCATCAAGAACCTGTTCGGTTTATTCCGGTGAGGGGTAATCGCCCAGCCGTTGACCGGGCGGGGTTCTGGGCAGATACGGTTTAGTTGGGGCATTGATTCTCGCCACATTCTCAAAAAATGGAAAATGGAGATCCTTCATCCTCTCCCCATCCTCTCCCCAAATATAAATCTGTCCCCTTTATGCAGATATCCCAGAGCTGCTGTAGTTTCGAACGACGCCCTTACCGATAAAATCATAACATAAGCGTTCTCGTCGATAGCTGCTTGTAGTGACCCCTCGAACAATGAGATGGCGCGATGCAACAATATTTGACGATACGCAATCGCGTACAACCGGATTCGTTTTAGGTCTCCCAACTCCCCACCCGGAGGAACGTTGATGTAGGGAACGACCCGTGCTTTTAGCGCTGAGTATGTCTCCTGTAATTCTACGACTTCGCCATTCGGGCGACGGTCTGCAAACACTTGGGAAACTTTGTTGAAATCCATAGTCATATGGTTGTGCCCTAACGCTTTCGAGCCTTAGCGGTGAAAACCGCTGCAGGCTCTGGTTCGGCAGAGCAACTACGCGGCATGTGAAAACGGATGCACTTCCTTGTCGAGTCTACCTTCAAGTGCTTCCAGCGCCACTTCCATATCATAATGGGTCTGAAGGTTGAGCCAGAATTGCGCTTCCATGTTGAAAAAACGCCCGAGGCGGAGGGCAGTGTCAGCAGTAATAGCGCGCCGGCCGTGAACAATTTCGTTAATGCGACGTGGAGTCACGCCAATGTCTTTGGCAAGCCGATACTGACTGATCTCCATGGGCTCTAAAAATTCCGCCACCAGGATCTCGCCGGGGTGTATCGGTGGAAAATCACGTTTTATCATAATGTCACCTCTTTAATGGTAATCAACGATCTCAATGTCGTACGCATCACTGTCTTTCCAGATAAAGCAGATGCGCCACTGCTTGTTGATCCTGATGCTGTGCTGGCCTTCTCTGTCATGATGCAAAGCTTCCAAATGATTGGAAGGTGGAACCCGCAAAGTCTCAAGAATGCTCGCTGCATTGATTATCTTGAGTTTGATCACTGCCGGCCGTTGTATATCTTGCGGCAGTTTTGCGGATAACCGTCCATAAAAAAGCTTTTCGGTTTCCTTGCATTTGAATAATCTGATCATGGAAGTATGTTATCTCTAAAAGATATTATCGTCAAGGGATATCAGGAAGGTGCGGGAAAGTTCTTTGCCGAACGGCCCTTCGGCTGACCGGTCCGGTTTTTGGGCCGGTCGTGCCGATGGTTGGTAACTTCGCTTTATCATCAGTTGGTTAAGAAATGGAGGCTAGAGTTGACACCTCATCTCCTCTCGGGTGGCCTCATATTTATGGCAAACTTTTTACCAAAACAAATTTATTAGGTTGAAGCCAAAAGACGCGTGATAGCTTGTTCTTATATATTGACACAACTACCCCCCGCTGGCGATCGGTACCTGGCCCAAAGTTATAATAGTAAAGATTCACCATTACTTCTGAATCAGGCTTCCTCTTGAAAACCTTGTACACTGCTTCTTTCGTAATTTGATGCGGAGGAGAAGGAAGCTTGTCCAGCACATCCCTTACAAATTGCTGCTCCTGTTGATTCAATTTTAGATTGGACAAACTGTCTCTGACGCAACCCCCACCCTTCATTTGGCCGAAACAGTCCCACCATTGGCCGTCCATGGCTTGAGCCTTGGCAACTTTTCTTTCGACGCCATGACATAATTGAACTGAAAACAGAAGATATGCCAGCGCGACAATAAGATATTTCAACATGATCTATTCCTTTGTGCCAACGCAAGGCTGACCGGCCGGTTATTGGGCCGGTCCAGCCGTGAGTTGTGTCCTGCGCTTTTCCACCATTCATTTTCGCGCTAGAAAACCACCTTTGCACGCTTATGCTGATTTAGATTGACAGGCGGACAGTTATGTCCGATAATTGCTTTTATGAACGGTGCTGAGTTTGTCAAAAAGATCAAGGCAGCCGCCAAGTTAAGGGGGCTATCTTTTAGATTGGATGCTTCCCGTGGCAAGGGAAGTCATGCCACTCTTTACCTCGGCGACAGTTTCACCATTGTTAAAGACCGTAAGAAAGAAATCGGTCCCGGTCTTTTGGCCTCAATGCTTACCGACTTGGGACTAACGAAGGAGGATTTAAGATGAGCACCTACCGCTTTCCCTATAATATGACTTGCGATGAAGCCGGTTTTTATCTTGTTAAGTTTCCCGATCTCCCCGGCGCGGCCACTGATGGAAAGACTCGTGAGGAAGCCCTTGCTGAAGCCGAAGACTGCCTAGCTGAAGCCATAGCGGGTTATCTCGTGCGGCGTGAGCGGGTACCAGAATCTACTTACTCAAAAGGCAATGCCTTCATTTCCCTCGATCCGCTTCTTTCCGCGAAAGCGGCCTTGAGTAATGCCATGCTTGAGGCCGGAATTTCTCGCACGGAACTTGCCACGCGCCTTGGAGTGGACGAGAAGATTGTCCGAAGGCTCCTTGATCCCAAACATCAAAGCCACATCCGTGCGGTACTTCATGCGGCAGCCTTACTCGGGATAGAGGTTGAAGTTCGCTTTGAGCGCGCCGCTTAGCGGAATTTTCGGACTTCTTCTTGCCGAACAGTTCTGCGATTGATTTTTTTACTTCGTATTGTTCAATATCACTACAAATCCATAAAATATTAAGGCAAGGCCAGCTATAAAATTGCTAGCCCCAACTATAGCCGACATTAGTTTGCTGCTTTTCTCTGTATTTCTATCTTTAAATCTTCCAATTGTTGGCACCACCCAATATGTCAGCCTTGTTTTGATAACTCTAATGCCTCTATATATAATGTTAAGACCCTGACTACGTGACGCCACATACAGAAAAATGCTTCAAGTAACGCCTAACCTGTCGATGTTCTTTGATAATTATGCTATTATTCCAGCCATCAGAATC
>JBGQDJ010000256.1:0-4804 GCA_041495805.1 Geobacteraceae bacterium | reverse complement strand
TTTTTATATTCGGCGGTATCTCGTTGTGGGAAATAACCGCCAGATTGGGCATAAACCGTTCCGTCAACTTTTTCACATGTTTCCTGATTGCTGGCGACGCTATCAGAACCGGACTGGAGCCGGTCTGGTTGAACTTCTCCATGCCGTTGCGGATTTCGGAAAGAATGCTCTGGACAATGGCCGGTTCTATGGCCAGAAAACTCTCCTGGCCGGAGTTCTGTATCCCGTCGGCAATGATTTCCTCGACGTTTCTGTCCATGGTCAAGAGATAGAGGGTGTCGTCTTCGTGTCTGTACTCCTCGACTATGTTGCGCCCCAGGGCCTGACGGACGAATTCGGTAAGCATGTCGGGCTCCTTGGTAAGGTTTGCATAATCGGCAAGTGTTTCCATGATGGTGCGGAAATCGCGGATCGACACGCTCTCCTTGAGAAGGTTTTTGACCACATGGAGAACCGTACCCAGGTTCAGAAGCGACGGGACCAGTTCATCCACCACCTTGGGACAAGTGGCAGCCAGGTTGTCGATGATCTGTTGCAGTTCCTGCCTCCCGAGCAGTTCCGGGGCGTGTTTCTTAATTATTTCGCTGATATGGGTTGCTATTATTGTTGAATTGTCAACCACCGTATAGCCGTAAATCTGGGC
This sequence comes from Geobacteraceae bacterium, assembly GCA_041495805.1. GTDB lineage: Bacteria > Desulfobacterota > Desulfuromonadia > Geobacterales > Geobacteraceae > JBGQDJ01. Next base: position 4,161 of record JBGQDJ010000256.1, on the reverse strand, counting down.
CTGATCACGGTCCGCAGGCTTGATCCAGACGGCCGGGAGTCCAAATACCGGTTCGGTTGTCCCAATCCCATCCACTTCGCCCGACTTCACTCCCGCATCCATTGCCAGAAGCTGGCCGGTCAGCTCTCCCCCTCCAACCCTGGCCCCCTTTATGAGGATATTGTATTCATAAGGTTTCAACTGCAGGTTGTCATGAATATGGACCGGAGGGACGACAAAACCCATTTTCATGGCAAATTGACGCCTGATCGAGCGGATGCGGTCAAGGAGTTCCCCTTCACGGAGGGCGTCCACCAGCGGGACCAGGCCGTATCCGACCTCAAGTTCCAGGATGTCCAGGGGCTTGATGGAGCCGATCTGCTCCAGGTTTGCATCTCCCAGCTGTCCCAAGCTTTCCTGCGCCACTTCGCCGTCTTTCGGCTTTTCCTTCGCCATTTTTCCGATCAGATACATGACACCGGCAAGGATGAAGAAAGCCAGGTGAGGAAGGCCTGGAATCAGCCCCAGTGCGAAAAGAAAACCTCCGGTAACATAAAATGCCTTGGGATAATTGAGGACCTGCCCGGTTATTTCATGCCCGAAATTCTTCTCGTCCGAATTGCGTGTAACGGTAATGCCCGCAGCGGTTGAGATGATCAGCGCCGGTATCTGGGCCATCAACCCCTCTCCGACGGTCAGAAGCGAATAGTTTGCAAGAGCTGCCTCCAGGGGCATCCCCTTCTGCCACACGCCGATTATAAAACCGCCGAAGAGATTGACGAGCATGATCAGTATCCCCGCGACAGCGTCTCCCCTGACGAATTTGCTGGCGCCGTCCATGGAGCCGTAGAAGTCCGCCTCACGAGAAATCCTCGTCCTGCGCGTGCGCGCTTCGGTTTCGTTGATGATCCCCGCCGCCAGGTCCGAGTCGATCGCCATCTGTTTGCCCGGCATGGCGTCCAGGGTAAAGCGCGCCGCCACTTCGGCCACCCGGCCCGCCCCCTTGGTGATGACCACGAAATTTATGATCACCAGTATCAGGAAGAGGACTGCGCCGACCACATAATTACCCCCCACCACGAACTGGCCGAAGGACTGTATCACCGCGCCTGCGGCGTCGGGCCCTTCATGGCCATGGATAAGGATGAGGCGGGTCGAGGCGATATTCAGGGAGAGCCGGAAAAGGGTGGTTACCAGGATAACGGTGGGGAATACCGAAAAATCGAGCGGCTGTTCGGTATAGAGTCCGATCAAAAGAATTACGATCGCGATAGTCATGCTGCAGGCAAGAAATATGTCCAGCAGGAAAGACGGAAGAGGAATAATCATCAGGGCCAGGATGCCGATGAGGGCAATGGCCATGAAAATGTCCGAATTCTTTCTGAAGAAAGAGGTTTCGATTGCGCCTGTCAATCCTGCCATGAGTGGATACTCCTGATAACCCGCTGAAATACTTTCTGTTACCCGTATTGTGCAACCGCTGTGCCAGTATGCATGAAGCCGCAAGCACAGGAGTTACTCAACCGGAAACCGGACGGATTGCGGCATTGGCGCGGATTTCCATTTTCTAGTCATGGTGGGCGAATGATGAAGCGCGGTCGGAAAGTCGTTATTTTGAATTTCTTCGGGTCAAGGTTTTGACAAGGGGGGGAAATGAAAAGCTTGACCTTTCCATGTCCCTAACGTACAATTTGTACAAATGGAGGTTGTCATCATGGCAGACATATCAACAGCAGAAGCTCGCAACGATTTTGCCGAGGTCATCAACCGTGCATCGTTCGGCAAGGAACGTTTTGTCCTGACCCGGCGAGGCAAAAGACTGGCCGCGATTATCCCGGTAGAAGATCTGGAACTTCTCGAAGAGTTGGAGGATCGAATGGACGTTGATGCGGCTAGGGCCGCATTGTCTGAATCCGATGAGCGGGTATCGTACCAGGATTTGCGTCGTGAATTGGGGCTTGAATGACCTATCGGATTGAGCTGACGAAAACGGCTGCAAGGGATCTGGCGTCTGTACCCAAGCCAATGTTGAAGCGGCTGGATGCCTGCATTCTCGGACTGGCAGACGATCCCCTGCCGCCGGGAGTAAAGAAGCTAAGGAACAGCAACGGTCTGTATTGCGTGAGGGTAAGCAATTATCGCATCAACTACAGTATAGAGCAGGATATTTTGACTATACTGATAATCAGGATAGGACACCGTCGAGAAGTCTATCGATAATCCGGAGGCGGTTATGCTCCAACTGTATTCTGTTCCCCAGCCCCAACGTTCCTGCCCCCTGTCCCCTGTCTTCCCTTGACTTTGCCCGGCAATAGGTGTATCAAAAGTGCGTAATTATGCAGTTTTTTCGAGGGGATGTATGATGGGATCCGAACTCCTGGGGAAGATTCAAATTATAGGCAAGCCGCCCTTGTCAGCCTGGTGCTGACGGGCGGCTTTTCAGTTTGAGAGGGAGTGACGGAGAATCTTTTCTAAAACAAATCCGACCCGTTTTTTCCTCGATGGCAAGTTGGCCAGAAAACTCTCCAACATACCATTTGGGATATTGGCTAGCTCACTTTTGCACTTAATTAATATGTTACGGCAGTGCTTATTTGCTGATTATGTTGTGGTTTAAAGACTTGATGGGATGATGGCCGGGTCTGATCATTAACGAGTTATGTGAATCAAGAAAAGAAACGATAATAAAGCCAGCAACAAAAGCTATATACTACGAGTCCGCCAACCCACCCCGAGAAGAGGGCCACAGAATGTTTCTTACTCCATACCAACTTGCCCTGATCGCCGGAGGGTTCACAATTTTGGGGGCCTTGCTCGGAAATTGGATTAGCCATCGATTCTCCGACTACAGAGACAGAAGAAAAGAACGAAACGACGCTGCCGCCAAGTTCCGCAGTGCGTTCACCGAAATTGTTAAGACGATCCGAGAAAGCCAACCTGGGATCAGAGCACGCAGGCAAACCGACTTCTTCCAACTTTTCACCGACTCCTACCATACCCAGTATGACGCCATGCTCCACTTCAAAGACTATTTGAACGACAAAGAACAAGAAGCCATAGAAAAGGCATGGGAGAATCATTGCTGGGACGGTTATCTTGACGAAAAAGAATCTCATGGCCCGTTCCTCCATTATCACTACAACTCAGAAGTTGAAATGCGAGACGGTGAACCTCTCATTACCAAAACTCTCGATGAAGCATTCAACGAAGTGAAGCAGCTTGCGACGGAAAATGTTGAAAAGCTACTGTCCTTCGCAAAGCCGAAATAAGCGGAGCACATAACCAGCCGGTTACACACGGCCCGATGGCCGGTGAACCGGGCACCCCGTTGGTCAAGTCCAAAGAAATATGGAGGTCGCAATGGCAAAAAAGAAAACCCCTAACGAGTTGTACTGGGAAATGATGGCTAAGAAGCAGATTCGGGATGAGTATAATCAGTTTCTTCAGCAACAGGGGCAGGAGGGCAGCCCTCATTTAGCTGATGTATTTGCAATGAAAAAGTACGAGGAAGGCTATCGAGACATGACAAAAAGAGAGCTCATTCTTTTTCTTGCGGGTGAACTACCCTTTATGTACGACTAATTGCGTTGCACATATCAAGATTGACACGACTCCCAAAGATCCGTTTCAATTCATAGGTATTGCGACGTGTTATGGAATCTATGGAAGGAATATGGTGCCAGGCATGAAAGACTGCATTAACAAAATTGGCGGTCAGGTTCCCGAACCGTTGGCTACAATATGTATACGAAAGAGGGGATTTTTTTATGAAGTTAATTTTTAACGGATGGAGCAGAACGGTCTACACTCATGAGCACGATGTTTTGCCGATTAAAGGAGGACCTAATCGCCGTGCTCCTATAGGGAAGGCTAACGAGCCACTGTGTTGGGATAATACTCTATCGGCACGGGGTAGAATCAATAATATTTCACTCACCGGTGATTTCCTAGTGGAGTTTCAGTTTGAGGCGAGCGAGTTGAGAAACTGGCTTTCGCTGTATGTTAAAGAGTCCCCAAAGGATGCGATCAGGTTATTAGCAGAAATGCAAGGGGAAGCAATGATTAACCTTGCTATTGGAGTGGATGAGTTAGATTAAGTTTTGATAGCTGACAAGTGATTGTGCGATTCCCAACCAACCCATTGGACTTGCCCGAAAACCCGGCAGGTCAACGGCTGGCCCG
>JBGQDJ010000255.1:0-4821 GCA_041495805.1 Geobacteraceae bacterium | reverse complement strand
TGAAAACCATTCTCATCATCGAAGACGAAAACGACCTGGCGGAACTTGTGGCCTTCAACCTGGAAAAGGAAGGGTATCGTTCCCTGATCGCCCCGGACGGTCCATCCGGGCTGGAAGCAGCCCGCAACAACTCACCGGACCTGATTCTGCTCGACATAATGCTCCCAGGCATGTCTGGAATGGATATCTGCAAGGTCCTTAAGGGGAAGGAAAAAACCGCCAGGATTCCAGTCATCATGATGACCGCCAAAGGGGAAGAGATCGACCGGGTGGTCGGCTTTGAGGTGGGTGCGGATGATTACGTGATTAAACCGTTCTCCCCCAGGGAACTCCTTTTGCGAATCAAGGCGGTGCTGCGCCGCTACGGTTCAGTGGAAACGATAAACAAAATCATCAATGTCGGTCCCATCTCCATCGACACCGACCGGCATATAGTGGCTGTCGACGGCAACGCAATAATCCTCACAACGACCGAATTCAAGCTTCTTTGCAACCTTGCCGAACGCCTTGGACGAGTGCAGAGTCGCGACCGGCTCCTGAAGGACGTCTGGGGAATTAACCATATAGGCGACACCCGCACCGTAGATACCCACATTACCCGTCTTCGGACAAAGCTGGGAGAATCGGGCGATATGATCAAAACCATACGCGGCTTCGGATACAAGATGGAGAAGGAATAATTGTCAGAGTAATCGCGAGTAGGATTTCTCCGCGAAGCCTCCGTGAAGAATTCTGAAAACATGATATAATTTGATATAAATTTGCAGATTCGAATTCTTCGAAACAATGCCAAAACTCGCGGGACTACAGTTTACGCAATCTTTGGGAACCCGTAACCTGATTGTAACATTGGCTTGTTATCGTCGCTGAACTTAGTTCAATAAATCTCTCCAGGAGGAAAAAGATGTTCAACAAGATTCGTAAAAGCATTCTGACGATGCTCCTTGCAGCGGGGGTTCTAGCGGCCGGCTCAGCCGGCGCTGAGACCCTCATAAACGGCGCAGGCGCCACCTTCCCCTATCCCCTCTACTCCAAATGGTTCAGCGAGTACGCCAAGGTTGACCCGTCCGTGAAATTCAACTACCAGTCCATAGGCTCCGGCGGCGGGATCAAGCAGATCACCGCGCAGACCGTCGACTTCGGCGCTTCAGACAAGTTCCTCTCCGACGAAGAGTTGAAGGCGGCCCCCGGCAAGCTCCTTCACATCCCGACCGTCATGGGGGCCGTGGTTGTTACCTACAATCTCCCCGGCATCCCCAAGGGTCTGAAACTCAAGTCCGAGGACGTGGCCGATATCTTCCTCGGCAAGATCACCAAGTGGAACGACAAACGGATCAGTGACGACAACCCCGGCGTGAAACTCCCGGACCAGCCGATCATCGTCGTCCACCGCTCCGACGGAAGCGGAACCACCAGCATCTTCACCGACTACCTGTCGAGCGTGAGTGGTGAATGGGCAAAACAGGTCGGTAAGGGAGCATCGGTCAAGTGGCCGATCGGCCTCGGCGGCAAGGGGAACGAGGGCGTTGCCGGGCAGGTCAAGACCACCGGTAACACCATCGGATATGTGGAGCTTGCCTACGCCTTCGAGAACAAGCTTCCCTACGCTACTCTCAGGAACAGCAGCGGCCATTTCGTGGAGCCCTCCATCAAGACCACCAGCGCAGCCGCCGCGGCCGCAGCCAAGAGCATGCCCGCCGACTACCGTATCTCCCTCGTCAACCAGCCGAGCAAGGACGCTTACCCCATCGTCGGTTTCACCTGGCTTCTCGTCTACGAGCAGCAGAAGGACGCCGTAAAAGGGAAGAAGATGGTTGAATTCCTCAACTGGGAGCTGAAAAAAGGACAGAAAATGGCCAACGCCCTCCTCTATGCGCCGCTCCCCGAGAATGTAGCAAAGATGGTTGAAAAGACCGTTAAAAGCATCAAGTACTGATCAGATAATATCCTGTCATGCCCGGCCGGCGCCTTCTACCTCCTTTGTACGGCCGGGCTCTTTTTCTGCTTATTTAATTGTTACAATCAGGTTAAGACTTGTATCCGTGACAGGGAGATGACCCTTCCCATGATAGATGACGATGTTGAACTCGCGGAGGAATCGGTGCTTCGGGAAAATGAAACCACCGGATGGGAGATAAAAAAGAGCCTCTCCGGCGATAATATCTTTAAATGGATGACCTTCATCTTCGCCTTCAGTGTTCTTGCCATCCTGCTCCTGATGGTGGCCGAGATGGTCCAGGAGAGCCTCCTCTCCATAGACAAGTTCGGTTGGGGGTTCATCGCCGGAAGGGACTGGGATGCCGTCCAGGGCTCCTTCGGCGCCCTCTCCTTCATCTGGGGGTCGGTGATCTCCTCCATCCTCGCGCTGCTACTGGCCACACCCCTCTCTGTCGGAACTGCGGTTTTCATCACCGAGATATTGCCGAAAAAGGTCGGAGGTGTGGTCGCGTCGCTGGTGGAGCTTCTCGCCGCCATCCCGAGCGTTATCTACGGCCTGTGGGGGGTGCTGGTCATGGCGCCATGGCTGCAGAAGAGCGTCGAACCGTTTCTCATCGACCACCTGGGTTTTCTTCCCTTCTTTAAGGGACCTGCGTACGGAGTGGGGATTCTCGCCGCCGTTTTTATCCTGATGATCATGGTAGTGCCGATCATTACCTCCATCACTAAGGAGGTAATCCTTGCCGTGCCGCAGAGCCAGAGAGAGGCCGCCATCGCGCTGGGCGCGACCCGCTGGGAGATGATCCGGATTGCGGTGCTCCCTTACGGCAAGTCGGGCATTCTTGGCGCCGTAATCCTCGGTCTGGGCCGGGCCATCGGCGAGACCATGGCGGTCACTATGGTGATCGGCAACACCCCGCAGATTTTCATGTCGCTCCTGGCACCGGGCTATACAATGCCGAGCGTCATAGCCAACGAGTTCGCCGAGGCCTCCTCCAAGCTCCATTCCGCCGCCCTCATGGAGATCGGCCTGATCCTGCTGGTGGTAACTTTGATCATCAACACCCTTGCGCGTTTTCTGATCTGGAGCGTTACCCGCGGCGAAAGAGCAGGGAGCGCCATATGACCGGTATCGTCTGGCGCAAGGGAAAGAGTGCGGGCATGACCCTACTTATGGCGGCATTCACCCTGGCGGTGATCATCCCCCTTGTATTCATCTTTGTCCACATCATAAAGATGGGCTTCAGCTCCATAAATCTCGACTTTTTCACACAGATCCCCAAACCGCCGGGCGAGACAGGCGGGGGGATGGCCAACGGTCTGGTGGGATCAGGCATTCTCATACTCCTCGCTTCGCTCTTTGGCATTCCGGTCGGTATTTTCGGAGCCATTTACCTTACGGAATACGGCGGCGGGAAATTTTCCGATCTCATCCGCTTCTGCGCCGATGTCCTCTCCGGCATCCCGTCCATCATAACAGGGATGGTGGCCTATACCCTGCTGGTGGTGCCGCTGAAGGGGTTTTCCGCGCTGGCCGGGGCGTTTGCACTGGCACTGATAATGATTCCCATCGTGCTCAGGACCACGGAGGAGCAGTTGAAGCTAGTCCCCGGCACCCTGCGGGAGGCATCTCTCGCCCTGGGAATCCCACTCTGGCGCACTACCCTCAAGGTGACGCTGCGGAGCGCCCTGACCGGGGTGATGACCGGCATCCTCCTCTCCATCGCACGCGTTGCCGGGGAAACCGCGCCACTCCTCTTCACCGCTCTGGGGAACCAGTTCTGGAACAGGAATCTGACCGAACCGATCGCTGCCATGCCGCTCCAGATATTCAGCTTCGCCATCTCCCCCTATGATGACTGGCATCGCCTCGCTTGGGCAGGCGCCCTTGTCCTGGTGACGATCATGTTCGGGCTTAGCCTGGCGGCCCGCTATTTCGGCAGGAGCAGACAGTCAGGCAATTAACAGGGATATTCAGGATAATAACAAATCTGGTTTCAAAATAAACCAAAGCTTTTATCCCGTGCATCCAGTTAATTTGTTTATAAATACGCTGTTTAGGTTTTGTATAAACTAACAAAAACGGAATTTGAAGAAGGCTAATCAGCTAACTTCTCCGAAATATATTGATAATCGGTTATATCCTGAATATCCTGATTATCCCTGTGAATAGAGGTTTTAATGAACGCAAAAGTGCAACTCGACAACCTGAATGTGCATTTCGGCAAGAACCACGCCGTCAAAAACGCCACCATGGATTTCTCCGCTAACAGCGTCACCGCAATCATCGGCCCGTCCGGTTGCGGAAAGTCGACGGTGCTTCGTTCCCTCAACCGGATGCATGATCTCACACCCGGATCAAAGGTCAGCGGTAGAGTGAGCCTTGACGGGATGGACATCTATGACCGGGGGATCGATCCCGTGGCGATCCGTCGCCGTGTGGGGATGGTGTTTCAGAAACCTAATCCGTTTCCCGCCATGTCGATTCATGATAATGTGATAGCCGGATACAAACTGAACGGCAGGGTCAACCGGGCCGAGGCCGACGAGATAGTGGAGTCGTCGCTCAAGCGGGTGGCGCTCTGGGACGAGGTGAAGGACCGCCTCCGGGCAAACGCCATGGAACTCTCCGGCGGGCAGCAGCAGCGCCTCTGCATCGCCAGGACCATCGCGGTCAAGCCGGAGGTGATCCTCATGGATGAGCCGGCATCAGCCCTGGATCCCCTCTCGACCTTGAAAATCGAGGAGTTGATCGAGGAACTGAAGGAAAAGTACACCATCATCATCGTCACCCATAACATGCAGCAGGCAGCCCGGGTCTCCGATTTCACCGCATTTTTCTTCCAGGGGCGGATCATTGAGTTCGGGCCCACCTCCACCATC
>JBGQDJ010000254.1:0-4837 GCA_041495805.1 Geobacteraceae bacterium | reverse complement strand
TCCTACCTGACCCTGGGGAGCCTGTACATGGACCAGGAACACGTAGCGGATGCCATAAGGGCGCTGGAACTCTACCTGAACATGGAAAAATCGCCCCAGGCCGCGGAGACTATAGCGGAAGTAAAGGCAGTTGTCGAAGGTCTCAAGGCGGAGTTGAAGAAGTGACGGAAAGCTTCATGGAGTTGTGCCATGCCTGTCCGCTTTATCATTGCTTTAATATTGCTTGACCTGCTGTTACCCCTCTGTTTATACTCGGCGGAAATCAGGAAGGTCGCGCCCAAGACCGGCCAGGCCACGGAAGAACAGCCCCGCCAGATAACTATTCTGAGCATTATCCCCGCCCAGGGGGAGCCTGAAACAAGCGTCATCCTTTCCGGTTCCGGCTTCACCGACAAGACAGTCGCTTTTCTCGGCAACACTGCAGCTTCGACAGATGTTCTCAACCCGAAACAGCTCTCCTTCGACATCCCCAATTTGCCCCCCGGCCTGTACGCCCTATTCTTGAGAAATGCCGACGGGACAACTAGCAGGACCTACAACTTCAACCTGCTGCCGCCGAAGCCGGAAATTTATTCACTCTCTCCCGACACAATGCTTTACTGCGTTCCGGACAAGGAGCGGGAAGTGGTCATAACCGGCACTAATTTCCAGGAAAGATCCCAGGTTCTCTTTGACGGAGCAGCCGTCAGGGGACATTTTAATTCCAAGGAGAGCTTATCCTTCACGGCGCCGCGTGTTGTAGCCGGACTCCACCAGGTCCAGGTAAAAAACCAGGGGGACACCCTGTCCGGAGCCCAGGGGCTTTTTATAGATGCACGGCCGGAGATAGACAGCGTTACCGCCGCTGAGGACTTCGTCAATTATTACAACCTGGTTATCGGTGGGAGGAATTTCCAGCAGGATTCCACTCTGGTGGTTTCCGAAGAGAGGGATCCGGACCAGACCGGCAACCAGGGCTCCATTGCGGAAGTGAAACGCCTGCGCAGCGGCACGGCAAATGCAACCGAAAGAGAGCGGCTCATTTACGTAAACTGCGGACGGATTATCTACCAGCGCTACCCTTACAGCACCACTCTGAAAAATTTCAAGGTACAGGTGGTCAATCCGGGGGGCGAGGAAAGTTCCATGGTCCAGGTAAGCGCGCCCTGATCCGCATCTTGCTCACATGGGGAGTGTTGACGTTATTTCAGTCGTTAAAGTAAGGAGTGGTTGAACAATGCTAAAGCGTCTTTCCGACATAAGTTCAAAATGTCCGATTCCAAATCATTATGAACTGATGACCGTTCAGAATGCACGGAGGGATGAAGAAGCCATACTCAAGGTGCTTGCTGCGGTCATGTACAACAAATTTCCCAATGATCTGATATTGCTCAATTTTTACAATGAGATGCCAATCAGTTTCGGGGCCACCATTGAGTATATCGATCGCGGAATAGTGGTCATGATGGTCCATAATTTCCAGGCAGTTTCGATGCTGATGCAAAACATTACATTCTTAAAAAGCGATTATCTCCCCAACTGGGTAATGGCAAAGGTGTTAAAGATTGACAGAGAAAACAATCTTGCCTTTCTTGCACTGTTTTCTTACGTTCACAACCCCTCAGAGCGTCGCATGCACATCAGGATGATGCTGCCTGAAATGGTGGAAGCCCAATTCCACAATAATCAGCAGAAAGTGCCGGGAGAAGTGCAGGAAATTTCATTCGGTGGAGTTGCGATTCTGGCGCCTCAGGAAAAAGTCCTGAAAGAGAGAGAAAAAGGGATGGTCAGTCTTATGCTGCCGTCGGTCAAGCTGGAGGTACCCGGCACTTTCATAAAATATCATGAGCAGGATTCCTTAAGGAGGCACATATTCCAGTTGGACATGAATACCAGAATCGAGCGGGTATTTTCCCAGTTTATATATCAACAGCAGAGTAAAATCATGAACGAGCTGGAACACATATCCGCCGACAAGAATTGCGAGATTGAACTATAACCTCTATTTATGCGGTTGCAGAAAAAAAGGGGGCTGATTCTGAAATGGAAAACCCATTTTCAAGGTCAGCCCCCTTTTATTTCTTCCCGCAATTCTTCTTAACCTCGTGCCACTTTCCTTAACGTGTCAGCTGACGGTACCTGATCCGGTGCGGCTGGTCGGCCGCTGCGCCCAAGCGACCCCTGCGGTCCTCTTCGTACTCGGACTAGTTGCCGTCAAACCAGACCACGCTGCTCTCCCCCTCGAAGGCGAGGATATGGGTGGCGATACGGTCCAGGAACCAGCGGTCGTGGCTGATGACCACGGCACACCCGGCAAAGTTCTCCAGGGCCTCTTCAAGGGCGCGCATGGTGTTTACATCCAGGTCATTGGTCGGTTCGTCGAGGAGGATTACATTCGCCCCCTCGCGCAGCATCCCCGCAAGGTGCAACCGATTTCGCTCTCCGCCTGAGAGCATCCCCACCCTCTTCTGCTGGTCGCTGCCGGTGAAGTTGAAGCGGGCCGCGTAGGCGCGGGAGTTGACTGTCATCTTCCCGAGCTGGATTGTCTCGGCATCGCCGGAGATCGCCTCCCACACGCACTTTTCCGGGTCGAGAGAGGAGCGGCTCTGGTCCACGTAGGCAATCTTCACCGTGTCGCCGATGCGGAAGCTACCTGCGTCCGGTTCCTCCTGGCCGGTGATGAGGCGAAAGAGGGTGGTCTTGCCTGCGCCGTTCGGGCCTATGACGCCGACGATTCCGCCGGGGGGGAGACAAAAGGTCATCCCCTCGAAGAGGAGCCGGTCGCCGTACCCCTTGCACACGCTGTCAGCCTCGATCACGATGTCGCCCAGACGCGGTCCCGGCGGGATGTATATCTCAAGCTCTTTCGCATTCCGTTCGCTCTCACTGGAGAGGAGCTGCTCATATGAGGTTATGCGCGCCTTTGCCTTTGCATGACGCCCCTTGGGGGACATTCTGATCCACTCCAGCTCACGCTGCAGTGTCTTGCGCCTGTCGCTCTCCTGCTTTTCCTCGGTGGCGAGTCGCTTTTCCTTCTGCTCCAGCCACGACGAGTAGTTCCCTTTCCAGGGGATCCCTTCCCCCCGGTCCAGTTCGAGGATCCAGCCAGCCACGTTGTCCAGGAAGTAGCGGTCATGGGTGACGGCGATGACCGTGCCGGCGTAGCTCTGGAGGTGGTGCTCCAGCCAGGCGACCGTTTCCGCGTCCAGATGGTTGGTCGGCTCGTCAAGGAGAAGGATGTCCGGCTTCCGCAGCAACAGCCGGCAGAGGGCCACACGCCGCCGCTCGCCGCCGGAGAGGACCTTGACCATGGTCTCGCCCGGTGGGCAACGAAGCGCATCCATGGCCATTTCCAGCCTTGAGTCCAGGTCCCAGGCATCCATATGGTCGAGCTTTTCCTGCACCTCACCCTGCCGCTCTATCAGCCTGTTCATCTCGTCGTCGGACATGGACTCAGCAAAACTGGCGTTTATAACGTTGTATTCGTTGATGAGATCAACGGTCTCCCTTACCCCCTCCTCGACAATCTCACGTACGCTTTTGGAGTCGTCGAGCAGAGGTTCCTGCTCCAGGAAACCGACTGTGTAACCGGAAGAAAGGACCGCCTGGCCATTGAACTCCTTGTCAACTCCCGCCATGATACGCAGGAGAGAGCTCTTCCCCGAGCCGTTGAGCCCGAGTACGCCAATCTTCGCGCCATAGAAGTAGGAGAGAGAAATATCCTTTATGACCGGTTTCTTGTCGTAAAACTTGCTGACCCGCATCATTGTGTAGATGATTTTGTTTCCTTCGCTGCTCATAGCTCCTTTAATAACCCCCTGAATTGTCGGCATACAGCAGGCAGTGGAGAGACTTTCCCGGTCTCTTCCGGTTACTGTTCGCCGGTTTTGATATATCTCTCTATTGCTTCCTTATCCGCCTGGCTGAGACTGAGAAACTGCACTCCCATGCCGGCAGGGAGCTGCGGTTTTTTCGGTGATTCCAGCTGGTTCACCCAGGCAACCCTGGCCTGACAACGGATCGTATGGTCGGTTTCGGGAAGGATGAACTCCACGTAGAACATCGTGTTGATCTCAAGGGGATTGTCTGAAGACAGGAATATTCCGCCGCTGTTCAGGTCCATGGAATAAACTTTCAGGAGTTCGGACGACATGACTCCGTAATTAACCGCGAGTCTGGTGTTGAACCTTTGAGCTCCCCTCTCCTGGACCTGCAGAAATTTCATGGAGACGGCCAGTAGATCTCCGCGATTGATCGGCCTGAAAACGATTCCGTCGCAACCGGCATTACGGCATCTTTCGACGGCTTCCTTCCGCTCCCCGCCGGTTACCATGATCACGGGAACATGACGGTTCAAGTCATCCATTTTCACAACCCGGCAGCACTCGTCGCCATTCATCCCGGGCATGTCGAGATCCATGAAGACCAGGTCCGGCTTCGCTTCCCGGATAACCTTGAGCACCTCCCGGCCGCTGCGCGCGGTTATCATCTCGAACTCTTCCCTGTTAAAGAAGGTATTTTCCAGCATCAGGAACAGCTCCACATCATCGGCGAGCACAACCTTTTTCCGTTCCATGCCGCCCCCCTCGCAGCTACATTTCGAGCTTTTCGGATAATAGCAATTTTTTTAACGATTGCATAGTTCGATATCGCTAATGGTTCAACAACGAAGATGAATTATCTTCCTTTCACAAGCCGTTCAACGGAAAAAGAGCAAATAGGAAATACATGTTGATAATTCAAACCCTTTTTCCTATAATGAGAGCCGATTATAAATAGCCTTAAGTGGTAAACGACAATACTAAACCATTCGCGAGAGTGGGGCGGAAAGCCCACGGGTCTCCACGAGACAGCCGGG
>JBGQDJ010000253.1:0-4841 GCA_041495805.1 Geobacteraceae bacterium | reverse complement strand
CTATAACTCTTATTTAGCGCGGTTCCCCATCAACCGGACAAAATATTCCGGGATCTCTGTTGCAAAAGAAAGCCGCTTACCGGTGACAGGGTGTGTGAATATGATCGACCGCGCATGCAGCGCCAGCCATTTGTGACCGTCACCCTCTTTCCCGTACTTTTTATCACCTGCAATAGGATGCCCCTTTTCTGATAAATGGACCCGTATCTGGTGCTTTCTGCCGGTGAGCAGATTGATTTCCAGCAGGCTGAACCCATTTGCTTCCTTCAGTGTGATGTACTCTGTACGGGATAGCTTCCCCCTGGCGGGATCGGAGGTGGAATAGACTGCGTATGCGCTGTTTTCCGCAAGATAGCTGCTGATGATCCCCTCCCGAGGGGTAAGCCGGCCATAAACAACCGCCAGGTATTTCTTTTCCGTCTCTGCCCAGTTTTCCTGCAAATACAGCTTGGCCTGTTCGCTTTTGGCGAAGATGAGGATACCGGAGGTATCCCGATCCAACCGATGGACGATGTACACCCGGTTTCGGGATTTGGCATTTCCTTTGCGGACGTAGTCATTCAGGATAGAGTGGGCGGTCCTGGATTTATCCCGTTCCGTCCCCATTGTCAGCAGGCCGGCCGGCTTGTCGATGACGATGACGTCCTGGTCCTCGTAGAGTACGGCCAATCCTTTCGGCTGATGTCCGCCGCCTGCGCTTTTTGCGATAATCACGTGGGTTGGGTCCCTGGCCTCTCCCCGGCGCCGGCTGCCGCACCGGCCTCCTGTCCCGGCTCTTCGAGACTGACCCGGCCTAGTTTCCCTGCCCGTAGCTCTCGCAGAAAAGCCTCGGCGGTCCGGTGCAGATCAATCCCACCCCCGGCCATCAGGCAACCGAGGCGACGGCCAATCTGTTCGAGAACAGTGTTGGCGCAATCAGAAACATCGGTGATGTCGTAACGGCTTCTAAGCTGTTCCCGATAACGCTGCATCATAAACTCAACCGCGAAAAGCCCCACTTTTGTGCAGTCGAGGGCGCCGGCCCCGATGGCGCCGCTGGTTGCCAGGCGATAGGCCGCGACCTGGTCGCTCATGACAGGCCAGAGCAGTCCCGGAGTGTCGCAGAGGATAATGCCGTTGCGCAGTTCGATCTGCTGGGTGCAGACAGTGATGGCGGGCTTGTCTCCGACCTTGGCCATGCATTTCCCGGCCAGGGTGTTGATCAGTGTCGACTTGCCGACATTGGGAATACCGACGACCATGGCGCGCAAAGGAAAACCCGGATTACCGCGGGTGGGCGCCAGTTGCTGGCAGAGCCTGGTCAACTGGTTCACCTCACGGTGCTGCTTCGCTGATAGCGGGAGTGCGCGAATCCCGGTCTGCTTTTCGAATGCGCGGACCCAGGCCTTGGTGACGGCGGGGTCGGCGAGGTCATTCTTGTTCAACACCTTGATACACGGCTTGTTTCCGCGCAGTTCCTCCAGCAGGTAATTGGAGCTGGAGGCGGGCAGGCGGGCGTCGAGGACCTCAATGATCACATGGACCGTCCGAATCAACTCGGAAATCTTTTGATGAGCTTTGCCCATGTGCCCGGGATACCATTCTATCGTCATATAAGTTTTCTTTCCTCATCTTTGATTTTTTATCCATCCGGAGGATATCTACGACAGGTCCGTAAACCATGATCTTTCAGGCGGTGAGCAGAAATAATCTGCAACTTGACCCTGGTTTCCTCCAATATATGGTCTACTCTTTCCGGAACTCATTTTCCCATCGGTTGCCCGTTCCCAATGTATGACTGTGTCATGCCTGAAGCGGCTTGACCACAACAGTATACAGGAATAATTCATAAAATCAATGGGTTGCTAACCTAACGTATACGCGACACAATTAACTTTCTCTACATAGCATAAAAACCGGACTGTTTCCATAAATGATAATGGGACCAGTTGATTAAAGGGGGATGATTTTCTTGACAGAACAGGGGGATAGGGGTAATGATACGGGCGTTTGGTGGGGGAGCGGATGGGTCACAAATTCGCACTATATCGAATGTAAAGCCGCCTTTGCCGGGATTTTGCCGGGGGGCAGATTTTTGCTTTTACGTTTAAAATGGCATCTTGGAAGCCTGACCCTAAGCCCCCCCAGGAGCGCATAAAGCCAGGCCCAAAAGGAAAGCAGAGTTAAGCAAGCTTTCCCCAGAATCGGGGATTGTCATGCATATGTATTCACATTCCTTCCTTTGCCGTCTAAGCCGGCCTCATCAATCAGTTTAACACTGGCTGCGCCTTGTTGCCGTTGAATATCCAATGCCTTTTTTGCCACAAGTACACTCGCAGCGTTATCCGCACTGGCGTTTAATACTGGTCTTGACGAACTTGAATTACCTGAAATTTCCATTTGACACCCCCCACATGGATTTCTGATTTCTTATTACCTGAGCAGATTGTGATTGTTTAAGATTACAAAACTTATGCCAAACCGAGTTACACCTCTTTGGCACCTATCCGCAAATAAACATCTGTCTATTCAATGGGATTGCTGACCGTCAAGCAGTGTTTACAGCGCGTCACCCAAGGTACACTCCCCAGCAATTGTGCATGTTTCCAACAAGCTGTATAAATTGTGAACTTGTGGAATAGGCTGTTCAAGGGGTCGATAAATTCAGTTACGAGACAAGCTTCACCGAGGCGCTGAATTCATCCCATTGTACGCAGTAAAGGCAAGTGAAATACCAGACGAAGGAAAGACTGGAGGTCACTATGCCGCCATGGCGATGGTCATTAACCAGCGCGAGAAGCCACCTTCACGATTCGCCACTTGAATTTACAGCGTGGGACTGTTCGCGCTACTGTCCTTAGCAAAGTGTGCCAGAATGGATAAGACCACACAGATTTACCATAAAGTTCTGCTCAGCGGGCTAGTCCATATGCCTTTTAGAACAAAGCAATATGCTGAGCTGCGAAGGAAAAACAGGTGGGTTAAACCTTGAACGTGGGCAATTCTCCAGTCTGCACCGCAAGCACCGCAAGCACTTCCTTTCTAGCACCTAATAAAGAGCTTCCATGCCTGTGATATGGTGAGCAGGGGCGCCGGTTGGCGCCCCTGCATTCAGCGACGGGCGGATATCGTTTATGCTATTTCTTGTGGCAGTCACTGCATTTCGTCGGGCCCATCTTCTTCTCCTCATGGCATCCCTTGCAGGTCTTGTGCGCCCACTCTTTGCCGAGAGCGGCGATTTTCCCACCCTTATCGGTTTCGTGACAGGTGGTGCAGGCCATCTCTTTCATATCCTTGTGCTTTTTGTGGGGGAAGGTTACATTTCCGTTTTTGGCCGGCAGGACGACGATGGCGTCATCCGCGGCTCCGGCGAAGCCGGCACAGAAAATGGTCAGGGCCATGGCTGCGATAATCTTTGTCATGCGCGTATCTCCTTTTGTTGGGTGATGTACTGCTCAAGTGAAGATGATAGCTGCTTTTCCCGATATTGCAAGTTGATGGGTGGAGAATTCGGGTGTAAGGCGCTGAAAAGCAAAAAAGCCCCGTTCTTTCAGGGACTTTCACTCCTACCCCCTCTCACCCGCCGCCAATTGCCGCAAGTTCGCGATGTCTCGCAGCGGTGGCGCCCCGAAGAGGCGATTGTATTCACGGCTGAACTGCGAAGGACTCTCGTGGCCGACCTGAAACGCTGCGGTTGCGGCATCCCAGCATCAGACGCCTGGCTTCCCGCAGGTGCAGCTGCTTCTGGTACTGAAGCGGACTTAAAGCCGTCATCGACCGGAAGTGATGATGGAAAGTGGAACTGCTCATGCTGGCCTGCGCGGCGAGCTCGATCAATAGACGTAATACAGTTCGGGTAATCGGTGCGCCACTTCATCGGCACGAGTGAATAAAGAAACTTTCCGTTGCCTATTGACGGTTGAAAATAATACGTAAGAATTAGTATGGCCCGTTTCTATTTTACTGCTGAATCTTATCACAACCCGAAGGAGGAGCTATGGATCTGAAGACACACCTGGGGATAAACCGCTCGCTTTGCGGGGAAGTGCTCTCTGTCGATGAGGGGGCGGCCGTTGTAAAAATCGTCACAACACGCGAAATGGTGGCGGACGACCACGATCTCGTCCATGGCGGATTCATCTTCGGTGCCGCCGACTTCGCGGCAATGGCGGCGGTCAACGACCCCAACGTCGTGCTCGGCTCCGCCGAGGTGAAGTTCCTGCGACCTACGAGGTGTGGGGAGTCCGTTACCCTCCATGCAAAGGTCTCGGAGACAAGCGGGAAGCGCCGCCGAGTGGAGGTGGAAGGGGTCGACAAAGGGGGGGCAAAGGTATTCTCCGGTGTTTTTGCCTGCTTCGTGCTGGAAAAGCACGTCCTCGAGTAGAGGCGGATATCCGTAGAAGATAAAGGGGTCGTGTCGCCACATTCCATAGATGGATTTTGGATAGACCACTTTGTTATTTCGATATAAAATTTTAAGTGAAGAAACTTCAAAGGCGGCCAATCGGCCGCCTTATGAATTAAGTATACTCTCCCCGAAATTCCCGAAGACGCCCACCCGTGCACGGTTATGCACTCATGCAGGGGTCACGTCTCTACTTCTGAAAAGCATCAAGTATTGAGACGCGACCCCTTTGTTTTTCCTGTCCCCGGAAATTCGCACAACCTTAGGATGGCTGCAACTTTTTATCCTTCAATGTAAATCTTACTTGTTTTGCTCTGCTATGGTTACCTCATGATTTCAGGTTGTTATATTCCATCAACTTGCTTTTGGCCCGATCTGCTTCTTCAACATTAAAATTACTCGACAACCTGATTTAAAAAGGGGCTCATAACATGCTAATAAATCGATGTTATGTCCT
>JBGQDJ010000252.1:0-4845 GCA_041495805.1 Geobacteraceae bacterium | reverse complement strand
CCTTGATCACGGCGGAAACCGGCTTGGAGTTGATCAGGTCATGGGGCATCAGGTTTTCCACTTCCTGCAGGCTCATCCGCTCCTTGATGGCTCTTTCCATGCGCACGAGGCCAATCCGGTACTGGTTTTCCAGAAGTTCTCCGACGGCGCGCACACGGCGATTACCAAGGTGGTCGATATCGTCGATGTTCCCCTTGCCGTTTTTCAGATCAATAAGATAACGGAGCACTTCAAGTACGTCTTCCCTTGTCAGGGTCTGGCAATCCATGGGAACGGAGAGCCCAAGCTTGTAATTCAGTTTGAGACGGCCTACCGCTGAGAGATCGTAGCGTTCCGGATTGAAGAACAGGTTGGCGAACAGCGCCTGTGCGCTTTTCAGGGTAGGCGGATCGCCGGGACGCAGGCGACGGTAAATCTCTATGAGCGCTTCATCGGTGGAAGCGATCTTGTCGATCATGATCGTATCGCGTAAAGATGACGTCGCATGCTGGTTGTCGATGAACAAAACCTTGATCGCGGCGATACCGCGGGCCTTTATTTCGTCCAGCTTGGTCTGGTTTATCTCCTCATTGCACTCTAGGAGCACTTCACCGGTTGAGGGGTCAACTACATCATGGGAAGAGAATTTTCCCAGGACATCTTCCGCGGTAATCGGGATATATTTAATTCCATGTTCAGCCATTTTTTTGATGGCTGCCTTGGTGAACTTTCGATTCGACTTGAGAATAACGTCGCCTGTCTTGGGATCGACGATGTCGGTGACGGCCTTCTGGTTGGTCAGAAGTTCCGGATCCGCGGCTTTCAGCATACTGTCCGCTTCGAAGTATATCTCCTCACTATTGTAGAAAAAGTTAAGGAGTTCGTCGGCAGAGTAACCCAGTGCCTT
This sequence comes from Geobacteraceae bacterium, assembly GCA_041495805.1. Taxonomy (GTDB): domain Bacteria; phylum Desulfobacterota; class Desulfuromonadia; order Geobacterales; family Geobacteraceae; genus JBGQDJ01. Next base: position 3,959 of record JBGQDJ010000252.1, on the reverse strand, counting down.
CAGCAGCACCGTTGCAGGCATCTTGCGGCGACGGTCGATGCGCACATAGAGGATGTCCTTATGGTCAAACTCGAAGTCAAGCCATGAACCGCGATAGGGGATAACCCTGGCTGAATAAAGGACCTTGCCGCTTGAGTGGGTCTTCCCCTTGTCATGGTCGTAGAAAACACCGGGAGATCGATGCAGCTGGCTGACGATGACCCTTTCCGTGCCGTTTATTATGAACGTCCCGTTCTCGGTCATCAGCGGGATTTCGCCGAAATAGACCTCCTGCTCCTTGATGTCCCGGATGGACCTGGTTCCAGTCTCTTTATTAAGATCCCAGACAACGAGCCTCACCTTGACCTTCATCGGCGCGGCAAAGGTCATCCCTCGCTGATGGCACTCTTCCACATCATATTTCGGGGTCCCGAGGGCATAAGAAACATACTCCAGCGATGCGGTTTCGCTGAAATCCTTGATCGGGAAAACACTCCGGAAAACCGCTTCGAGGCCTATATTTTTTCTTACTTCCGATGGTATGTCAACCTGGAGAAATCTCTTATAGGAATTTTTCTGTATGTCAATCAGATTTGGTATGTCGATTATTTTCTTGATCTTGGCGAAGTTTTTGCGTAAAAGGGGGTTATTCGCTATTGAATAAGCCATATCTTCTCCTTTGGTGAATGCCCTGGAAGACCTTCATCCCCTTGGAATTACTTGCTATTCTGTCCTATACCGGATGCCTTCCGGTATTTCCCCACAACGAAAATAGAACAGCCAAGGCCGCGCGAGACGACCTTGGCTCGTTGAGGGATGTACATGTCCGGGTTATTTAATTTCCACATCCGCGCCGACTTCGACCAATTGCTTCATGGCTTCCTCGGCTTCTTCCTTGGATACAGCGGATTTCACAGCCTTGGGCGCACCGTCAACCACGTCTTTCGCCTCTTTCAGGCCAAGGCTGGTCAGGGCTCTCACCACTTTGATAACAGAGATCTTATTAGCGCCCGCACCCTTCAGAATAACGTCGAACTCCGTCTGCTCTTCTGCGACCTCGGCGGCGGCGGCCGGGCCGGCTGCAGCGGCCACAGCCATGGGAGCGGCTGCGGAAACGCCGAATTTTTCCTCAAGCTCCTTCACAAGTCCTGCGAGTTCGAGCACTGACATGTTCTCGATGAAACTTACTACGTCGGCTTTTGTAATTGACATTTTCTATTCCTCCATAAAAATGATGTATATTGTTTTTATCGACAGATCTGTTTAGTTGCCTTCTTTTTGTATCCTGATTGCGTCGAGCAGCCGGACAAAGCTTCCGGGGACAGCGGCAAGCACGCCAACGAAATTCGCCGTCGGGGCCTGCATTGAGCCGAGCAGCTTGGCCAGCAGCACTTCGCGGCTCGGCAGATCAGCCAGGGCCTGTATATCGGCCACGCTGATCACCTTGCCGGAGAGAATTCCCGCCTTGAGCTTGAAGATTGCCTGCTGCTCCTTGGCAAAGCGCGACAGCACCTTGGCCGCGGAAACAGGATCGTCATAACTGAGCGCAATGGCGGTCGGTCCGATATAGTGCGCTGATAATGATTCCTTGTCGGTTTCACGGGACGCCAGTTCAAGCAGAGTATTCTTGACGACCTTGTACTCCACGCTGGCCTTGCGCAGTTCATCTCTCAGGCTGGTGGCTTTTCCCACGCTCATGCCACGGAAATCCGCCAGAAACATAGCCTTGGCGCGCGAAAGCTTTTCGTGGAGCTCCGCTACAACCTGTTGCTTCTTTTCCTTTTTCAAGCGCCTTCCTCCTTTCTTTTGGTGTAAGGGTCAGTGACCCCGCCAAAGTCAGGAAGCTGCAGGAAAAATACGTATTTCCTTCAACAACCTCAAGTCTCGGCAGGCCTGTTATCGATTAAGCCTTTCTTCTTTTCAAAAAAGGCGCCTGCTGTCTTTGACTTTGGCTGTAAAATTTTATGTTAAGGTTTAGTCGAAACTTCGGCAATGTCTATCGGCACACCGGGGCCCATGGTAGATGAGAGACTGATCTTCTTGACATAGGTACCTTTTGCGGCTACCGGCTTTGCCTTGATGAGAGCATCGAACAGCGCAAGAATGTTCTCGCTGAGCTTGTCCACGTCAAAAGAGGCTTTGCCCACCGGGGCATGTATTATCCCCGCCTTTTCGACCCGGAACTCCACCTTGCCGGACTTTGATTCCTTAACCGCACGACCGATATCAAAGGTTACGGTCCCCACCTTGGGGTTGGGCATGAGGCCTCTGGGGCCCAGGAGCTTGCCGATTTTGCCGACGACCCCCATCATGTCCGGTGTTGCAATGGCGGTATCAAAATCGAACCACCCTTCCTGGATCTTCGCCACCAGGTCTTCCGCACCCACATAATCGGCGCCGGCGTCCCTGGCTTCCTTTTCCTTTTCACCCTTGGCAAATACGAGGACCCTGACATCCTTTCCCAGTCCGTTTGGCAGGACCACGGCGCCTCGCACCATTTGATCGGCATGGCGTGGGTCAACCCCAAGCCGGACCGCCACATCGACGGATTCATCGAACTTCGTAAAAGTGGCGCTCTTGACCAGTTCGATCGCCTCTTTCAGGCCGTAATTCCTGTTCCTGTCAACCTTGGCAAGGGCCTCTTTAAACTTTTTGGCAGTCTTAGGCATTTTCATCACCCTCTCTTATATCTATTGTTCAATCTCTACACCCATGCTCCGGGCTGTACCTTCAATAGTGCGCATGGCGGCTTCGAGGCTTGCGGCATTCAAATCAACCATCTTTTTCTGGGCTATTTCTTTGACCTGTTCGCGTGTCAACTTGCCGACTTTGTTCTTATTTGGAACGCTGGAGCCGCTTTCAATCCCCAGGGCCTTCTTGATGAGGATCGGCGCAGGCGGTGTCTTGGTGATGAAGGTAAACGACCTGTCAGCGTAAACCGTTATCACGACAGGAATAATGGTCCCTTCATCGGCCTGGGTCTTGGCATTGAATGCCTTGCAGAATTCCATGATGTTAACGCCGTGCTGGCCCAGTGCCGGACCGATCGGCGGCGAAGGATTGGCTTTGGCCGCCGGGATCTGCAATTTGATGTAACCGGTAATTTTTTTCGCCATTACTCTGCTCCTTTTCGGGGAAAAACTACTGCTTTTCTACCTGCATGAATTCAAGTTCAACCGGGGTGGACCTGCCGAATATGCTGACCATGACCCGCAATTTACCCTTGTCCGGCTTCACATCTTCTACAACGCCGGAAAAGTTGAGAAAAGGCCCATCGATTACGCGCACGGTTTCACCAACCTCGAAAAGCACCTTTGGCCTAGGCTTCTCAGCCCCTTCTTCGATTCGGCGCGTGATTTTCAACACCTCTTCATCAGGTATGGCAACCGGGTTGTTGCCCCCGACAAAACCGGTGACCTTGGAAGTCTCCTTTACCACATGCCAGGTTTCGTCGTTAAGCTCCATATTGACAAGAATATAGCCCGGGAAAAACTTTCGCGTTGAGGTCTTCTTTTCGCCCTTTTTCAGTTCCACCACGGTCTCGGAAGGAATCAGGACTTCACTGAACTCCTCCTCCAAACCCTGATTCTTTATTCGCTCCAAAAGCGAAAGCCTGACCTTATTCTCAAAGCCGGAATAGGTATGTATACCGTACCATTTTTTAGACATATATGGTTTCCTTAGCCCAGAATGAAGCGCATCAGCTTAGTCAGAACAATGTCGCATGCTCCAAGATAAAAGGAGATCAGCACAATGATCACCACCACGATCCAGGAGGTAGCCACGGTTTCCTTGCGCGTCGGCCAGGTAACCTTGCCCAGCTCAACTTTCACTTCCTGCAGAAATTTATTTGTTTTAGCCAGCACCAGAGGCACCCCATAACGAGTTTTAAAGTGGCAGGCCAGGAGGGATTCGAACCCCCAACACCCGGTTTTGGAGACCGGTGCTCTAGCCGTTAGAGCTACTGGCCTGCATCAGGG
>JBGQDJ010000251.1:0-4847 GCA_041495805.1 Geobacteraceae bacterium | reverse complement strand
GATCTCGCCGATGTACTTACCAAAATGGGAGCCCGGATAGAAGGCGCGGGAACCGATACAATCCGAGTCAGCGGGGTGAAGTAGCTTGTTCCTATCTGCCATTCGGTTATGCCCGATCGTATCGAGGCGGGGACCTTCATGGTGGCTGCGGCCATAACCGGCGGCGACGTGAGGATCCTCAACATGAGGCCGGAGCATCTGGATGCCCTCGTTTTCAAGCTCCAGGATGCAGGGGTGGAGATCAGTAACAAGGACAACGTGATGCGGGTCAAGGGGCCGAAAAGGATCAGGAGCATAAATATCAAGACCCGCCCCTATCCAGGCTTTCCGACGGACATGCAGGCCCAGTTCATGACCCTGATGTGCATCGCCGACGGGGCGAGCGTGATCAGCGAGAATATCTTCGAAAACCGCTTCATGCATGTCGCTGAACTTCTCCGCTTCGGTGCGGACATCACGGTTGAGGGGAACACCGCCACGGTCAAGGGGGTTAAAAAGTTGTCAGGCGCTCCTGTGATGGCAACGGACCTGCGCGCCTCGGCATCTCTCATCCTTGCCGGGCTGGCAGCGGAGAACACCACCGAGGTCTCCCGCATCTACCACCTGGACAGGGGGTATGAGTCAATCGAGAAGAAGCTGGCGGGGCTGGGGGCGGATATAAAAAGAGTGAAGGAATAGAGTTTATGGAGTCCATGGAGTCTGTGGAGTTATTAAACTCTATAGACTCCCCGACTCTATAGACTCTACAAACTCAAAGGCATTAAGTGACAGATTATATTACCATCGCCATTCCCAAGGGGCGGATTCTCCAGGAGTCGGTGACACTCTTCGGGAAGATCGGCATTTCATGCTCCGAACTCCTTAGCGATACACGCAAGCTGATCTTCGAGAACCGTGAGCAGCGGATGCGCTACATGATTGTCCGTGCCACCGATGTGCCCACTTACGTGGAGTATGGCTGTGCAGACCTGGGTATCGTCGGCAAGGACACCCTTCTGGAGCAGGAGAAGGACCTTTACGAGCCGCTCGACCTGAAATTCGGCTACTGCCGGATGGTGGTTGCGGAACCTGCGGAACTTTCCCGCAACGATGACCCGGCAGGTTGGACCAGTATCCGCATTGCCACCAAGTACCCCAACTTCACCGAGCGGTATTTCACCGGCAAGGGGGTGCAGGTGGAGATCATTAAGCTCTACGGCTCCATTGAGCTTGCGCCGCTGGTGGGACTCTCGGAGCGGATCGTGGACCTTGTTTCAACGGGTGAGACCCTGAAACAGAACGGCCTGGTGGAGGTGGAGACCATAGCCGAGATCACCACACGCCTTATCGTCAACCGTGCGAGCCTGAAGACAAGGCACAAGAGGATAACGGAGATAATCGCGGGGCTGGAGAAACACGTTTAGCGAATCAAAAACCTATGAAAAGGTGCCATCATGCAATTCCTCGACATTAACGACAAGGAGTTCGAAGCGAGGTTCGCTGCCATATTGGCCCGGGGCGAGGAGACAGGCCAGGCAGTCGAGCAGGTTGTTCTAGATATCATTGCCGACGTGAGAAAGCGCGGTGATGATGCGCTGCTGGATTATACCCGGCGTTTTGATCGAATTGAGGTGGATTCTGTTGCGGCTCTACGGGTGACCGAAGAGGAATTCGATGATGCATTTGCACGTGTTGCAGAAGAAGATATTGCAGCCCTTAAGCTGGCGGTGGAGCGGGTGGCCCGCTTCCACGAGAAACAGAAACAGGAGACATGGCTATCAACGGATGAAAAGGACATCCTCCTGGGACAGATGGTAACACCCCTTGAGCGGGTTGGCATCTACGTTCCGGGGGGGAAGGCGAGTTATCCGTCAAGCGTTATAATGAACGCAGTGCCTGCACGGGTGGCGGGAGTCGGTGAAGTGATCATGGTTGCACCGACTCCCGGTGGAGAAATCAATCCCCATGTGCTGGTGGCGGCCAGGCTATCCGGGGTTGATAAAATCTTCCGCATCGGCGGCGCCCAGGCAGTGGCGGCCCTTGCCTACGGCACGGCGACCATTCCACAAGTGGACAAGATCACCGGCCCCGGAAACATTTATGTGGCAACCGCCAAGAAGCTTGTCTTCGGCCAGGTGGGGATTGACATGATCGCCGGTCCCAGCGAGATACTCGTCATCAATGATGGGAGCGGCGAACCGGCACACGTGGCTGCAGACCTCCTCTCCCAGGCGGAGCATGACGAGCTTGCCTCTGCCATTCTCATCACCACTGACCGCTCCTTCGGCGAAAAGGTGGCAGCGGAGGTGGAGTTACAGTTGGCGGAACTCTCCCGCGAAAGCATTGCCCGCGCCTCATGGGAGAAGTATGGAGCAATCATTGTAGCGACGACTCTCGATGAGGCGGTCGCTTTTTCCAACAGGATCGCACCCGAACACCTGGAACTGGCGGTATTGAATCCATTCGCGATTATGCCGCAGATAAGGAATGCCGGCGCCATTTTCCTCGGCCATTTCACCCCGGAAGCAGCCGGTGACTACCTGGCCGGCCCCAACCACACCCTCCCCACCGGTGGAACGGCCCGTTTCTTTTCACCGCTGTCGGTGGATGACTTTGTAAAGAAGTCCTCCCTTATCTACTTCGCTGAGGAAGGGCTGAACCGACTCGGAAAAGACATTGTGCGGATCGCCGGGCTGGAGGGGCTCGAGGCGCACGCCAGATCGGTGAGCATCAGGCTGAAATAAAGGTTCTATAAATGATTCCGCTAAGGCCCAATATATCCGCGATGAAAGGCTACGTCCCCGGTTTCCAGCCTGCTGACGAGGCGGCCTATATCAAGCTCAACACCAATGAGAACTCCTACCCTCCGTCGCCGGCCGTGGTAGCGGCGATCCTTGCCGAGATGGGGAGCGACGGTGCCAGCCTGCGCAGGTATCCGAGTGCCACGAGTCAGAGACTCAGGGAGGTGGCCGGTGAGCTGTACGGTTTCGATCCCGCCTGGATTATCATGGCTAACGGCTCCGACGAGGTGCTGAACAACCTGATCCGGGCCTTTGCCGGGGAGGGGGAGGAGATCGGATACGTCCACCCTTCCTATTCCTACTACGCGACGCTGGCGGAGGTCCAGGGGGCAACGGTCAGGACCTTCGGCCTGACCGGGGATTTCCGCATCGCCGCCTTTCCTGACCGCTATGAGGGTAAAATCTTCTTCCTCACTACCCCCAATGCGCCACTCGGCTGCGCATTTTCGCTCGACTACATCGAGGAGCTGGCGCAAAAGTGCAACGGCATGCTGGTGCTGGATGAGACCTACGCCGATTTTGCCAACGGCAGTGCCCTGGAACTGGTGAAAAGGCTCGAAAATGTGGTAGTGACCAGGAGCCTCTCCAAGAGCTACTCCCTTGCCGGCATGCGGCTGGGGCTGGCCATTGCCCAACCTTCGGTGATCGCTGCTCTGGATAAGATCCGCGACCATTACAATCTTGACCGACTGGCCCAGGCGGCCTGCATTGCCGCTCTCAAGGATCAGGCTTATCTACGGGAGTGTATCCTGAAGATCCGTGCGACCCGGGATTGGTTCGCAGGGGAACTCGGGAAACTCGGCTACTCTGTAATCCCTTCCCATGGGAACTACCTCTTTGTCGCGCCGCCCGATGGTAACGGCAAGCGGGTCTACGATGGCCTGTTCGAGCGGAAGATCCTCGTGCGCCATTTTACCGATCCGCTTTTGGCCCATGGCCTACGCATCTCCATCGGTAACCAGGAGGAGATGGAAAAGACCCTGGCGGCAATGCGCGAGATAGGTTAAAATCGGTTCAAGGTCCCGAGTTCAAGTTTATAACAGAACCCTCAACCCTGAATGTATTTTTAAGGAGGATGTCATGTCCCGCAAGGCTTCCATCGAACGTATTACGAAAGAAACCCAGATCCGCCTCTCCCTTGATCTCGACGGAAAGGGCTGCTCCAAGATCTGCACATCGGTCCCTTTTCTCGACCACATGCTGGACCTCTTCACCCGTCATGGGCTGTTCGATATTGAGGTAGAGGCAAAGGGGGATATCGACATCGATTTCCATCACACAGTGGAGGACATCGGCATAGTTCTCGGCCAGGCCCTGAAAGAAGCTCTCGGTGACAAAAAGGGGATACGCCGTTATGGCCAGGCGTCAGTTCCAATGGACGAGACCCTGGCGTCAGTTGCCATAGACCTTTCAGGACGCCCCTATCTGGTTTACAATGTAAAGGTCCCCAAGATAAAAATCGGGGAGTTCGACGTGGAACTGGTCCGTGAGTTTTTCCAGGCCTTTGTCAATAATTGCGGCGCTAATCTCCACCTGAATGTCATGTATGGTGATAATGTCCATCATATCCTGGAGGCGTGTTTCAAGGCCGCTGCCCGTGCACTCGACCAGGCTACGCAAATGGATACGCGCATCGAAGGGGTTCTTTCCACAAAAGGGAAACTTTAACAGGTGAGGGGTGAGGAGTAAGAGGCGAAGCGTTTGAGTCTATGACTTTACACCTCACTCCTCACCCTTCACACCTCTCGGGGTTGAGATGATTGCAATAATCGATTACGGCATGGGGAACCTCCGTTCTGTCCAAAAGGGGTTCGAAAAGCTCGGCTTCGCGGCGGAAGTGACCGCTGACCCGCGGGCGCTGCTGGAGGCGGACAAGGTGGTGCTCCCCGGAGTGGGCGCATTTCCCGACTGTATGCGGAACCTGGAGCAGGGTGGGTTCGTCGAGCCGATTCTGAGGGTAATCCGCGAGGGGAGGCCGTTCCTCGGTATCTGCCTGGGATTGCAGCTCCTCTTTACCGAGAGCGAGGAGTTCGGCCTGCACCGGGGTCTTGACATCATCCCCGGCAG
>JBGQDJ010000250.1:0-4855 GCA_041495805.1 Geobacteraceae bacterium | reverse complement strand
CTTTCCACGAGATCATGGGGGCGGTCGCTTCAGGCGAAGTGGACGCAGGGGTGATCATACACGAGTCCCGTTTTACCTTTCCGGAGTATGGACTTATTAAGCTGTTGGACCTGGGCGCATGGTGGGAGAAAGAGACCGGACATCCGATCCCCCTTGGGGGGATCGTCGCCAAAAGATCGCTCGGCAAGGAAACCATTGCCACCGTCGACAGGATGCTGAAGGCCAGCGTTGAATACGGCCTTGCCCACCCGGTCGAGGCAAACTCTTACATCCGCGCCCATTCCCAGGAGATGAGCGAAGAGGTTTGCGCTGCCCATATAAAACTTTACGTAAACAGCTTTTCCATCGATCTGGGAACCGACGGTGAGGCAGCGGTTGCGACACTCCTCTCAAGGGCCGAAGCGGCCGGACTTGTCCCCCGTTCCAGCGAAGGCATTTTTCTCCCCTGAAAAGAACTCGCGAAGAGATGCGGTGCCGCAGAGAAGCGCTGAAAATCTCCATAGTTATAAAATCAGCTGTTTTTTGTTGTTCTCCTCGTCCCTGCATCTCCGCGTGAGCATGAAAGTTCCTGTTTATCAACCAGATACCCCCCGCCCTGCGGCTTTTTTCTTGACCATTGGAAAGACTCTGTGCTATAAGACACCCTTCAAAAAAGGAGGTGCGCATGACGTCCATCCAGCGAGGAATACTGCTGGCGTTTCTTGTAGCACTGTGCCAGCCGCTTTTCCCTCTCCAGCCGCAACCACTCTACGCACAGGAAACACCTGATCAAACCATCAAGGATAAGAACGCCCGCTCCGATGCAACTTCTGACGGTCAGGAAGGGATTGCCTCATACTATGCGAAACGCTACCATGGTAGGAGGACCCTTTCAGGTGAACGTTACCACCAGGATAAGTTGACCGCCGCATCACCTGACCTCCCCATGGGCAGTAAGGTTATGGTAAAAAACCTGGATAACGGCAAAGAGGTGCTGGTCACCGTTAACGACCGTTGCAGGGTGAAGAAAACCCCCTTTATCGACCTTTCACGGGCCGCTGCCAGAAAGCTGGGTTTTTTCGGCAAAGGAATCGCCAGGGTGATGATCAGCCTGTTTGAGGGTAACGATAAACCTGAGAAGATTGCACAGGGTACTGTTGAATAGACCAAAAGACATCCTTTTCACCCTCCTCCTTTTTATGGCCCTGGCCGCGCCATTCATTGCCTCGGCCATGCCCCCCCTTTACGCAGTCGCAACTCTCCCCACTCCGGTGCTGAATACCCCCGACTCCGCCGCCGTTTTCGGCGGAAGAGACGGAAAGACACTTCATCTCGACCCATCCGGGCTGGTCCGCGAGGTGGAGTTCGTCGCGCTTCCGGGCACGGTGTTTCGCATCGAAGAGAGCCTCAAGCGGGGCGGACAGACCATCTACCGTATCACAACCGACGATTATCCCTATCCGGCGAAGACCGGTTACTTCATCGACAGCCGTTTCGTCAGGACCGTTGACACTCTTCCTCCGCCAAGACAAAGGTTTCTCCCCGCAAGGCAACAGGTCATCGACAACCTCATTGCCGCCCGAGGGAGCAGGTATGTCTGGGGTGGAAACATCCGCGCCGGTATCCCGCAACTCCTTGATTTCTATCCACCTCACCCTGGCACTTCCCTCTCTGCCGCAACCAAAGAGATATGGCAACTAGCCGGAGTGGACTGCTCCGGACTCCTCTATGAGGCGACCGGAGGATATACCCCGAGGAACACCTCCGCTCTTGTGGAATACGGCAGGCCGGTGTCCATAGCGGGGCTTGATGTGGAGCGGATCATCCGGCGGTTGGAACCGCTTGACCTGATCGTCTGGGCAGGCCATGTGATGATCGTCCTCAACCGGGAGCGGGTAATCGAAAGCCGCCTTGACCCCACAGGCAAAGGGGGAGGGGTCGTCGACCACCCCTTGCGGGAAGCGCTGATTAGGCTGTTCAATGTGAGGGTCCCGCTGGACGAGTATCCACCAGCCGTGGCCAATGGGGAAAAGGGATTTGTTATCAGGAGATGGTATCCGGATGGTGGCTAGGAGGAGAATGAATGGCAGTGACCCCAAGTTTTATTGTTTCCCGCGAATCAAGGTAGTATCTCCCCTAAATCCAGTCATTTATTCAATCCTTGTGGCATTCCAGGCAACGCGCTAAAATATAAGTATCAAAGACATCAACGAGATTCTTCCATCTGGAAGAAAAGGGGGTATGGGATCATGAGAGACATATTCAAACATGGCGTTTTCAGTTGGGCCGAACTCGCCACCCCCGACGTGGAAGGGGCGAAGAGGTTCTATACGGATCTTCTCGGCTGGACAACGGAACCGGGCCCGGTTGAAGAGATGAAATACACCCTGGTGAAGGCGGGCGAGGAAAGGGTCGGCGGGATCATGGGGGTCAAGTGCGGTGACTGCGAAATACCACCTCACTGGGGGATCTACATCACCGTCGACGACGTGGACGCAACCGCACGCAAGGCTGAGGCGATCGGAGGAACAGTGGTTGTCCCTCCGACCGACATCCCGAAAGTCGGGCACTTCTCGGTCATCCAGGACCCACAGGGGATTGCGTTTTCGGTGATAACCTATCTGCCGATGTGAGCAAATCCTGTGAGAGGGGGAGGCGAAAAGCAGAGGGAAATAGCGGGTAATATACCATGGGATAAGGGAAGCGAACCAGATCGGCCCTGAACCACGAATTACCAGGTGGTTCAGGGCTCTTTTCTGTCAGAAGGGTACTCCCCTTCTCGTTCTCTCTAAAGAAATGTTCCTTTTTTTGCAGATCCCGCCAAGATTCACCACCTCTCAACGCCCGTAACTATCCAAAGGTATGCTGTCGGTGAGGTTCGCTTTCACAATGGTGATGTAATTCAGAGGCAGAATGCCGTCGAGCAGTGACAGGCGAATTAAGCGGAAATGATCCACGTCATCCACAACATTTGGATTCTGTTGCTGTCGGAACGCAGCCACTACATTGCGCATGTCCTTGGGACGCGTGGATGACAGATCGGCAATAAGAATCTGCGTAGCACGATTACTCATGCCTGGCAGCGGCACCGGCACCGAAACAAGGAATGGCGTACTGTATTGGAGCCTTTGACTGATGTCCTGGTTTTCCTGCATGGATCGGGCAAAACCTGCCACTAGCTGCTGGGCCAGGGGCAAATTGTAGAGTGCCAGCGGTGATGAAAATTGGGGGAGGGTTTTCTCAGTCAAGGGGATATAGAAAATATTACACTCCTGCCTAAGAGCGCCTGCCGGGTTGCCGGGGCTGCGCACTGCTTCGCCGGGGTTTGCGGTGACGTTGACGATGGCGTTCAGGAGCGCCTCGTTCCGCCTCCCTCCCTCTGTCTTGGTGTTCGAGTTTCCGTCGAGTATCACATAGGTATAAAGGGCGTATCCCTCCTCTTCGCCTCCAAAGGAGGTAAGAGTATCCCAAGCATGGTACATGGGGATCTGATCAGCTACTCCTTTTGTCGTTTTTCCACCAAAACACCCCCCTATAAGCAGGGTTGATATGACCAAATAGAGCCAACTCAATCGCATGAATCGTTTCATGGCATTCTTCTCCTCTTTCTAAAATTACTCACCTACATACACCCGAAGATGCGGCAGTGTCAAGGCCTTCAGTTTCACAACCCACGGCGCTGCAACTCTTCCTGGACCAACTTTTTCTGGGGATGGCTGATTCTCTTGGAGGCGAGTATTCCCTTGATATCGTTCATACTTAGATGGGGGAGAAAAAGAGTAAACCAGACCGATGGTGTTTTCGGGTTTTTGAGTATTGCCAGTTGCAGGTTGGCGCGCGCCTTCCATCGAGAATGACGGGCAACCATGGAAATCCCGTCAGCTGTCGAGTTGGGGCCGTTCAGGAACTGGAAAATTGCCGATTCCTTCAAATGGGGATTGTCAAGACAGGCATCCATGAATCTCGGGTCACCCTCCCGAACGAGGGCTTCGACCACCGCGGATGAGCAGCGCCTTGCCAGGGTGATCTTGTTCCCAAGGGGGGTAGTGGGGAGCCGCTGTATGATTGCCCGCTCGGCAGCCAACTTCTGGTCGGGAGTCACGCCGGGGAGATGGCAGATATTGATAAGTTCGAACAACTGGAGGTATGGAAGGATAGCCATGGTGACATGGGCTGGGGTGTGGGGATTGTGGACGACCGCCAGCTTCAGTTCGCGGTTTTCCCCGACCATAGGCAGTCTGTAGATAGCCTTGAGCAGATCCTCGGAAAGGTCGCGCCGTTTCAAGAGAGCCAACAGGTGGTTTTCGTTGAAAGCAGGGTTTTTCAACGCCGTTTCCAGAACCTGAATGGAGAGGTCTTCGATTACCTGGAACAGCTCATCGTTGCCCGCGGTCAGCGCCTGGTAAAGCCTTCGTGATTGTGAAGGGTCCAGAACTCCTTTTTTTGCGCCGTTTTCCATATGATGGTCCGTTTTCCATTCATTGCCAGTCGTGTGCGAGGTACAATCCTGCTGCTTGCAGCATTACGGGTACGCTGAACGGTTTTTTATTCCGCGCAGCAGGAGAGTTTGCTTAAGTCCCTGGAAAACGCTTGGGCGCAGAGCCGAAGCCCCTCGCTCATGGATGGATAGACATGCATGGCGTTCGCCAACTCCTGGGTGGTCAGCTTGCAGCGGACCGCCAGGGCAGCCTCATTGATAAGCTCGGAGCCGCGGTAGCAGGAGAGGTGAACACCCAGAATCCGTCCGTTGTTCCGATCCGCTACCATCTTGATGGCGCCTGCGGTCTGTCCCGTGACATGGGCCTTTGGGATGGCGGAAACCGGTATTGTGTTGCAAACGACATCATAACCGGCACCGATTGCGGCAGCCTCTGTT
>JBGQDJ010000249.1:0-4873 GCA_041495805.1 Geobacteraceae bacterium | reverse complement strand
GACAAGAGCGAGGTGCGCATCTGCGGCATAGTAAGCAGCCTCAAGGAGATACTCACCAAAAAGGGAGAGCGGATGGGCTTCATACTCCTCGAGGATCTGACCGGTTCGGTAGAGGTTGTCGTGCTCCCCGATATTTATGCACAGGCGGCGGGTTGCCTGAAAAGCGAAGAGCCGCTGCTCGTGGCAGGGATCCTGGAAGTGGGTGAAAAGGGATCGAAGATTCGCGCCACGGAGGTCTGCTCCCTGAGGGAGGTGCAGGGACGTGACACCAAGAGTGTCCACTTCACTCTAACGGCGACAGGCCTGGACCGGGACCATCTGGAGTCACTAAAGGGGATTTTTGCAGCCCACCAGGGAGGATGCAGATCTCTTCTCCATATAGTCATTCCCGAGAAGAGCCGGACCACCATAAAGCTTCCCGAATCGTGCAAGGTAACGGCCTGTGAAGAATTGGCGCTGGCGGTAAAGGAGCTGATGGGCTATAATGCCGTTACGTTTGAATAATTTGCTCTGGAAAATGCCCATCGCGGCGATGAGCCGCCTCTGGTATTGGGGTATCTTGAAAATCACAAGTGAGTTGAACAGAGCACCTTGAAGATAATAAGGGGAAATGGCGATGCCAAATTATTTTGACTTTGAAAAGCCGATAGAGGAATTGGATCGCAAGATCCGGGAACTTACGGCAATATCTTCAGACGAGGTGGACCTGAAGTCGGAGGTTGCCACACTTGAGAAGAAGGTCGAAAAGATCCGCAAGGAGATATTTAACAGTTTGAGCCGCTGGCAGACGGCGCAGGTTGCCCGCCACGGCAATCGCCCCTTTGCCCTGGACTACATCAAGTTAATCTTTACCGACTTCATAGAACTGCATGGCGACAGGAATTTCGGCGATGACCATGCCATCGTCGGCGGGCTGGCCAGACTGGACGGCGATCCGGTAATGGTTATCGGCCATCAAAAGGGAAGGGACACCAAGGAAAAGGTGTTCCGCAATTTCGGCATGCCGCACCCGGAAGGTTATCGCAAGGCGCTCCGTCTGATGGAGATGGCGGAACGGTTTAAACTTCCCATCGTAACCCTGGTGGATACCCCGGGGGCTTTTCCGGGGATCGCCGCCGAAGAGCGCGGCCAGGCAGAGGCCATAGCCAGGAACCTGCGGGAAATGTCGCGGCTTACGGTGCCGATAGTCGTTGCGGTTACCGGCGAGGGTGGGTCCGGCGGAGCTTTGGGGATAGCGGTGGGAGACAGGATACTTATGCTGGAATTCGCCGTCTATTCCGTGATCTCTCCGGAAGGGTGCGCCGCCATTCTATGGTCGGACGGGACCAAGGGCGCCCAGGCTGCCGAATCCCTTAAACCGACTGCCGGGGACATCAAAGGTCTGGAGGTGATCGATGAGATCGTAAAAGAGCCCCTTGGAGGCGCACATCGCGATCATGCGACCGCTGCCAGAAACCTCCATGAGGCGATCTCAAGGAACATGAAGGAGTTGCGAAAAATCCCCTCCGCGAAACTGGTGGAGGAGAGATACCAGAAGTTCAGGAAGATGTCGAGGTTTATAGAATAATCAGGCTGAAGGATTTTAAGAACCGTTTGCTCACTGCCGATTTAGGATAATAATGCTCGAACGTTTACAGAAAATACTCTCCCGTGCCGGTGTCGCGTCACGACGGGAGGCGGAGTTGATAATCACAGACGGCAGGGTTGCCGTAAACGGCACGGTGGTGACCGAACTGGGGAGCCGGGCAGATGCATCCGGGGACAAGATCACCCTGGACGGCAGGTTGCTCCGCATCGAAGCCGACAGGGTATACATACTCCTCAACAAGCCCGCGGGTTACATGACCACCTTGAAAGACCCCCAGGGGCGGCCGGTTGTGACCGATCTCCTTAACGGGATCAAGGAAAGGGTCTATCCGGTCGGACGGCTCGACTACAATACCGAGGGGCTACTTCTTCTGACCAATGACGGCGAACTTGCCAACGGGCTCGCACATCCCCGTCATGAGGTGGAGAAGGAATATATGGTTCGGGTTCGCGGCAGCGTGACGCCGGAGCAGACGCGGAACCTTTCATCCGGTGTGGACCTGGATGATGGTAAGAGCGCGCCTGCCCAAGTGAAACTGGTGAGTGAAAGCGAGAACAATTCCTGGATATCCATTACAATACATGAGGGACGCTATCGCCAGGTGCGCCGCATGTGCGAGGCTGTGGGGCTGACGGTGGTGAGGCTCAAGAGGACCCGCTACGGTTTCCTGGAAACCGGGGAGATGAAGCCCTCCGAGTTTCGCCACCTGAGTTCGAAAGAGGTGAGCGGATTGCGCGCCCTCTGCATGGAGAAAAGGTCTGCTGGCGTAAGAGGCAAAATAAGGCATGATTCACAACGAACCGGGAAAAACTGAGACAGAAATGCCATGGGATTATTGATAGAACCGTCGGATCTGAAGTACAGATACAGAGAGGACATAGCCGGTCGCGACCTTCCCAGGTTCACCGGCAAGCCCGACCCGGCTCCGTTCAACCGCGACGACCTCTATGAAGTGCTGGCGATGCTTGAGGCGGTTATGGAGGAGCTGGACACCTATGATGTGAAGACGCTCCACCTCCTTGAGGATATCCTCAATATGAACCTGCCCAAATGCATTTCCACCAGGGAAGAGGTGTTCGACTGTCTGTTGGAGGCAGCTCGGGAGTGGATTGAGATGTCATAGGGCTATGCGGGAGATAACAGGCGATATCTGGGATTATCTGTTTGGATTTTCCATAATCCAGTAGGTCTGTTTGTGGGGGTTGCGGGTCAACTTCGCAAGCCTCTTCTCCGCCCCGGACCGATCCGGGAACGTGCCGACATGAAAGCGGTTGCCGTTGTCGTCCTGTCGCCATAATTGGAATTTCAAACCAATCTCACTTTTTCCATTCTGACCGGCAGTTGTCAGGTAATTCCGGCCTTGAAACGGACCAGCCTCCCTTCATCCGTGTCATAGCTTATTGCGATGGGGTTGCAGCAGACCTCGCAATCCTCCACGTAGCGCTGGGAACCGGCTGACAGGTCAAGCAGCATGGATATACGTTCTCCGCAATGTGGGCAGGTGAAGTGATGCTGACTGGTTCTGTATTCCTGATCATTCAATGGTGTTCCTCATCTCGGTGTTTTCACGCAGACCGCATATTTCAGATAGCGCCCCTCGGGGAAGGTGACCGGGTAGGGGAAATCCTCCGGCTGGCCGGCAAGGGAGATGACCTGCAGTCCGCTTCCGGAAAACAGGGCGCCGCGGCGAAGCTCCTTCAGGTATTCCGCCACGTCCACCTTCTGGTGATTGGATGAGGCTATGAGCAGTCCCCCCGCCTGCAGCAGGGAGAGCGCCATGGTGACCAGATCGGCCGTGCCGCCGCGGGTGGTGAATCGGCTGCTGGAGGTCGTTGAAAAGGAGGGGGTATCCATGAGGATTATGTCGTAGCTTTTCCCCTGACTTGCCAGTTCGCGCATTACAGCCAGGCAGTCGCCGACGATGAACTGGTGGTGTTTCGGATTGAACCGGTTGGCGCCGAAGTTTGCCTTTCCCCATTCCGTGTATGCGGGCGAGGCGTCGACGCTGGTCACCTCTTTTGCCCCTGCTGCAACTGCCGCCACGGAAAAGGCGGCGGTATGGGCAAACAGATTGAGGAGACGTTTCCCCTTGGCGCGCGCCATCAGGTCGCGGCGGTTCGTGCGCTGGTCCAGAAAAAGCCCCGTGTTGAGTCCCTGTTCCAGGTTCACCAGGAAATTCAGACCGTTTTCCCGCACCTGCAGGGGGTGCTGCGCAGGCGTCCCGGTTATCAGCCTTCCATACTTTTTCGTGTTCCCTATAGCCTCAAGTTCGCGGGTCTTCTGCGGTCGCGATTTTGCGTAAATCCCCTTGGGGTGAAGCATATCCCGCAGCGCCTCGGCAATTGGCTCAAGATGGCTCTGCCACCCGGAGCAGTAGAGTTGCAGGAGAAGATACTCCCCGTAACGATCCACTGTAAGCCCTGGCAGATTATCACCCTCGGCGTTGACCAGGCGGTAGGCGTCCGTATCACCCAGGTTGGCATGGGCAAGGCGCAGTTCGATCGCCCCTTTCAGGCGATTTGTGAGCCATTGGCGATCCAGCGACATCCGCTCCCGGGCCAGCACCCGTGCCACGACCCGTTCCGTAGGATCGAGGAGGGCGGTGGCGAGGAAACGCCCCTTTTCATCGGCCAGTTCGACCAGGTCGCCGGAGTTCCCCTCCGGCCAGCTTTTCGTAAAGTTGTCGGCAATGATCCATGGATGCCCCAACTCAATCATCCGCACCGATTCGGGACCGACAGTCCATCTCTTCTGCATCTCAGGTATCCTTTTTGAAACAAAAAACCACGGGGTCCAACCCGTGGTCCATCTTTTCCCCATATATAGCATCATTGGCTCCCCGTCGGCAATCGCTTTTTCCACTGCACCCAGTCGGTCCTCACTTGCTGAAGGTTTATGACGCGCCGTATTCCGGGGCCGTATTCCGGGGACAGTATACAAAACTATCTGCCCTCGGTCAGCCAGGTGCTGATGGTGCGGCCTTTTGCGTATGAATGGGGCGACGGGAAATAAGAGCGGAAAAGGCTCAATAGACATTCTTAAATAGTTAATTTATAAGGTCTAAATGGGTTGGTTGGTATAGTTAATAAGAAGGTTCCCTTGGTCCTCCTTCAACCGGCCCTTGGTTCCGTTGGTGTGCGCCAGCCGCTTACTCGAATTTATGTTATACTTGCCATTATGAAAAAGATTCTTCTCGTCGATCACATTCTTGAAGGCATTACCGAGAAAGAGAGTGTGCTGAACCGGACCGATCTCCGCATTCTCAGGGCCGCTTCCGCAAAGGAG
>JBGQDJ010000248.1:0-4885 GCA_041495805.1 Geobacteraceae bacterium | reverse complement strand
CATGGTCGAATTTGCCCGGTTCACCCTCAAGCTATTCCACGACCTCGTCCTTTCCAACAGCCAGTATCTGGACCTCATCCTTAACGGCCCATTCAGGCATGAGACCTACTCCATGGGGCTTGTTGATTCCAAAAATCTGGTCAACTTCTATGACGGCCAGGTTCGCGTGGTGGATCCGGAGGGGAAGGAGCTGTGCAAGTATGCCCCCCCGGACTATACAAAAATCGTGGCGGAGCGGGTGGAGCCATGGACCTACCTGAAGTTTCCCTACCTGAAGCAGGTGGGGTGGAAGGGGCTCGTGGACGGCAAGGAGTCAGGCGTCTACCGCGCCACCCCCCAGGCACGGCTCAACGTCGCGGAGGGGATGAACTCTCCCGAGGCGCAGGCCGCCTACGAGGAGTACTTCGAATCCCTTACCGGCGACCGGAGCGGCAGGAAACCGGTCCACAACACGCTCGCGATCCACTGGGCGCGCCTCGTTGAACTTCTGAACGCCGCCGAACGTGCCCGGGAGCTGCTGCGCTACCCGGAAATCATTCATCCCGAGAACTACCGGTCACTTCCCACCGTCCCTCCCGGCGAGGGGGTGGGGATCGTAGAGGCGCCCCGCGGCACTCTCACCCACCACTACGTGACCGACGAGAACGGGATCGTAGTCAAGGCGAACCTCATCGTCGGCACGACAAATAATCACGCTGCAATCTGCATGTCGATCAAGAAGGCGGCCCAGGGGCTCATCCGCAAGGGGGTGGAGGTTAACGAGGGGCTTCTCAATATGATCGAGATGGCTTTTCGCGCCTACGACCCGTGTTACGGCTGCGCCACGCACAGCCTCCCGGGCAAGATGCCTCTCCATGTGCGGATCCGCTCCGCCGACGGCACCCTGCTCAGTGAGGTGAAGAGGTGAGCGACGGAAGCTCTGGAGTGCGGAAAAGGAAGGACAAGGCTTATGGCTGAAATTCGCGAACGCTACGACGTCCTGGTGATCGGCGGAGGGATAGCGGGGATGCAGGCGGCCCTGGACCTGGGGGAACAGGGGTTCGATGTGCTGCTGGCGGAGAAGGACCCCTCCATCGGCGGCGTCATGGTGGGGCTCAACAAGGTCTTCCCCACCCTCGACTGTTCCAGCTGCATCTGCACGCCGCGCATGGCGGAGGTCTCCCACCACGAAAAAATCCAGCTCCAGACCTACACAGAAGTGATGGGGGTCGAGAAGGAAGGGACGGGCTTCAGAGTCCGCCTCCTCAAAAAACCGCGCTTCATTGTCGAGGATAGGTGTGTCGGCTGCGGCCTCTGCGAGCTTGCTTGTTCCGTTGACGTTCCCCACGAGTTTGACTACGGGCTGGGAGCCAGGCGGGCCATCTACATCCCTCACGGCAACGCGATTCCCCAGAAGGCGGTGCTCGATGTCGACCACTGCATCTTCTGCGGGAAGTGCGAAAAGGCCTGCCCCACCCATTGCATCGACTATCTGCAGGAAGCGGAGGATGTTACCACACGCGTCGGCGCAGTGATTATAGCCACCGGTCTCCGGATCACTCCCATGGATGCCAAGAAAGAGTATGGCGCTGGCAGGTTCCCCAATGTGATGAGCCCGCTCGCCATGGAGCGGGTCCAGTCCAGCAACGGGCCATACGGCCGCGTGCTGCGCCCCTCCGACGGCAAGGTACCCAAATCGGTCGCCTATGTGCAGTGCGCGGGGAGCCGCGACCGTTCCATCGGTATCCCCTATTGCTCGCGGGTCTGCTGCATGTATGCCCTCAAGCAGGCGCTCCTTCTCACCCATTACATCAACGGGATAGAGGTCACCCTCTACTACATGGACATCCGGGCCTTCGGCAAGGGGTTCGAGCAGTTCTACCGGCGCGCCTTCAAAGAGGGTGTAAGGGGGGTGAGGGGAAAGGTGGGCAGGATTACGGAAACAGAGAACCAGGACCTGGTCCTGCGCGTCGAGATACTCGACACTGGTCGTGTGGAGGAGCGGCCCCATGACCTGGTCGTACTCTCACAGGGGCTTGTTCCCGGCTGGCATGTGAAAGGGGTCATCCCCGCCATGGAGGCGGATGACGGCTTTCTCATGACCCCGGAGGCCAAGGTGAGCCCGTCCCACACCACCCTGGAAGGTGTCTTCGTGGGGGGCGTTGCGGCCGGGCCCAAGGACATCCCCGATGCCATCATCGAGGCGGGAGACGCAGCCATGGCGGCAGCCAACCATATCCAGCGCACCGGTTGGCGTAAGTTAAGGAAAGCAGGGTGAAGGCCGAAGACTGAAGAAAGTCAGGTAAATAGGCTGAAGACTGAAGGCTGAAGGTTTAAGAATAAAATATGAAGGAAGATGCGTGAAGAGTGAAAGGTTTTATTAGACTTCCCTTCAGTCTTAAGCCTTCAGCCTGATTTTTCTACGAGGTGTATTATGAGCGAGACCCCCCAGACAGAAAAGCCGGCCAAGGAAAAAACTCCCCTCTCCCTCCTGCGTGAGCGCAGGGGTGGGATGAGTGATGAGCTCAAGGAGTATTTCATGGAGCAGCAGCGCATACGCAAGGCGCTACGCGAGGCGCTCAAGGGGGGGGCGAAATCGGTGCCGGAGCTGGCGGAGGCGTGCGCCCTGGAAAAGCCGGTAACACTCTGGCATGTGATGGCGATGCGGCGCTACGGTGAACTGTTCGAATCTGCCGAGCGAAACGGATATCCCCTTTATGCCCTGAAGGAGGGACAGAAATGAGTTACCGCATTAACCCGGCTCTTGCCGGAGAATTGGCCAGGTTTGGCGGCGGGGCAGCGGCCAAGTGCTTCAACTGCGGCAACTGTACGGCGGTCTGTGCTCTATCCGAAGGGGAGACGGTCTTCCCCCGCAAGGTTATCCGCCATATCCAGCTGGGGCTGGAAGAGCGTCTCAAGGAAATGCCGGAGCCCTGGCTCTGCTACTACTGCGGCGGCTGCTCCGACACCTGCCCGCGTGAGGCGCATCCCGGCGAGCTGATGATGGCAGTGCGGCGCTGGCTCACCACCAGGTACGACTGGACCGGTCTGTCGCGCCGTCTATACCTCTCTTTGGCCTGGGAGATCGGGCTTCTGGGCGTGATTGCCCTGTTCGTCCTCGGGCTTTTCCTCGTCCCCGGCATGCTGGGCCTACCCTTCGGTTTCCAGGCGGTAAAGGGTCCGGCCCTGGAGCATGTGCGGCTCGACCTCTTCGCACCGAAGGTGGTGGTGCATTATGGCGACTGGGTGCTTGCCGGCCTTCTGGCTTCTCTTCTTGCCGTCAACGCCTTGCGCATGGTTAGATTCATACAGCGCGGCGAGCCGGGACTGAAGATTCCCCCGCGCATCTGGATCGGGAAGTTATCCGAGTTGGTGGCCCACTTCGCGACCCAGAAACGATGGCTTGATTGCGACAACGATACGCGCATCCGCTGGTTGCAGCATCTCCTTCTGGTCAGCGGCTACGTGACGATTCTCCTTCTGGTCATGGTTTTCCTCCCCTGGTTCCAGCGGGACGGGGCGGAGTTCCACTTCACAGCGTTTTTCGGCTACTACAGCACGGCCGTCCTCCTCGGCGCAACCATCCTCGCAATGCGCGGGCGCTTGCGCAAGGACGATCAGATCCACAGGTTCTCCCATCCCACGGACTGGATGTTCCTTGTTCTTCTCTTCCTCACTGCGCTCACCGGAATTTTACTCCACCTGTTCCGCCTGTTCGACCTTCCATGGCCGACCTATGTCATGTATGTCTTCCATCTGATGATCGCCGTGCCGATGCTTGTGATAGAGGTGCCGTTCGGGAAGTGGGCGCACCTGGCCTACCGCCCCCTCGCCAGGTATCTGGTGGCGGTGCGGGAGGAGGCCCGCACGGAACAGGCGGAGCGTGTGCAGCGGGCGGTCGTGGCAACGATAGGCCCAATAAATCGTTTCTAAAAAAGAAAACTAAACCCTGTTTATCCACGAAGGACACGAAGGGGCACGAAGGAAAACCGGTTTTGCTCTTCTTCGTGTTACTTCGTGTTCTTCGTGGATTGGGATCGGTTTTATTGTGGAAATCAATACAAGGGAGAATTTGCTTGAATCGGACAACAGATACACAGGTGGATAGAGAGTTTGACCAACAGGTCAGCGTTGCGGTGCTCGGGCTCGGCAACCCTGTCCTGTCGGACGACGGGGTGGGGCTCCACGTGGCCGCGGAGGTGGAGAGCCTGCTGCGGGAGGAGCCCATTGCCGGTGTCACCGTATTGACAAGCACCCGAGCGGGATTCGACCTGATCAATCTCCTGACCGGCTTCACCCACGCCCTGATTATCGACTGCCTGGAACTGCCGGAACCCGTACCCGGCCGCATTCGGCTTCTCGACTTAAGCTCTCTTTCGGGGAGCGCACGCCTCGTCGGCGTTCATGACATAAGCGTGGCGGACGCCTTCGAGCTTGCAAAGGTTCTCGGTACGGAAATGCCCGGCACCGTCGAGATATACGCCGTCGAGGGTGGCGACACGCAGACCATCAGCGAAGAGATGACTCCTGCCGTAGCCGCTGCGGTTTTGCCGCTAGCCCGCACAGTATGCGCGCGGGCCGGCAAATGGCTCCGCGATCCTCATTCCGCCTGACCATTAACCCTCTTTAACAAAAAACCACTCCTCATATACGCCCGCATCGCGCCCTTCTGACCGCAGTCCGGCGTCATTCGTAGCACTCCGTAATTAATCAGGTTTTAGTCAAAATCGCGTTAGCCCCCGATTTATTTCGATTCCTGGATAAAGTTTGTAACAAATCTGCCGATAAGCTTTTTACAGAGGAATCTATATCGTTATTAATTAATACTGGGGGTAATGTCATGAATCTGAAGATTGGGGTCAAACTGGGTATAGTGTTCGGTTTTCTGGTGCTGATGATAGTGCTG
>JBGQDJ010000247.1:0-4917 GCA_041495805.1 Geobacteraceae bacterium | reverse complement strand
CTGTTATCCATAGGTCCCAACAGCGAGGTAGTGATTAATGAGTTTGTTTTCTCACCCGGCGAAGGGAAATTGTCCATCATAACCAGGCTTCTCAAGGGGACGTCGGCCTACCTGTCCGGCATCATAGGAAAATTATCACCGGAATCGGTTAGATTTGAAACTCCCGTGGCAAACATAGGGATAAGAGGGACTAAATTTGCCGTCTCTGTCGAAGGCCCTGACGAAGAATCACATTGAGCTTGAAACTGTAATAAAATGGCAATTTAGAGGAAAGGGAAGAAATGGATTTCCTGGCAGTCCGCAAGGCCCTCCTGGCAAAACCTGAAAAGATGTACCGCTGGATTTTTCTCTCCGGAATATGTGTTACCCTTCTTCTGGCTGTTCTGGATGTTTACAAACCGGAATTTTTCCGCTTTCTCGATTACAAGATCTATGACACCCAGCTGAGATCATCCAGCTTGTCGAAAGATCCTCAACCCGTAAAAAATCCCGTGATAGTGGACATAGACGAAAAGAGCCTGGCCCAGTTCGGACAATGGCCCTGGCCTCGCTACCGGCTTGCGCTTCTCCTGAAGAAGATAAATGATCTGGGCGCTTCGAGCGTAGGCATGGACATGTTTTTTCCCGAATCCGACCGTACTTCACTGGCTTCCGTACAAAAAGACATAGAGCGTGAATACAGTATCAGGGTCAATATGGATGGGGTTTCCCCCGACCTGATGGACAACGACAGGGCACTCGCAGATATCCTTGCCAAGGGCCCGTTCGTTCTGGCCTACAACTTCGTTTTCACCGAAAATGACAAGCTCTCTAGTGCCTGTCTCCCCAATCCCCTGAATGTGGCTGTCATGAGTGCTCCCGGAAAGACCTATGATACGGGAACTCTTTTCAGGGCCAAAGGGGCTACTTGCAGCATCGAGAAGCTGGGCCGCTCCGCGGCCTCATCAGGTTTCTTCAATGTCATCCCTGATACAGACGGTGTCCTGAGACGCGCGCCGCTCCTGATGGAGTACAACAACAAATTATATCCCAGCCTCTCCCTGGCGACGGTTATCCAGTCGATGGGGATAAAGCAGGTTGTCCTTAAAACCTCCCGTGGCAGCCTGGAAAGCATTGTCCTGGATGGGACGAGCATTCCTGTTGATTCAAAGGCCAACCTGCTGATCCGTTTTCACGGTAAGGCCGGATCGTTCAAATACATCTCTGCCCGTGATATTCTGATGGATCAGGTTCCGAGAGAAGATATACTGGGGAAGATTGTCCTGTTGGGGACCTCGGCGGTGGGTCTGGAAGAGTACCGCACAACACCTCTTGTTACAGTGCTTCCCGGTACCGAGATCCATGCAACCATCGTTGATAACATACTGGGAAAGGAGTTTTTCTCAAAACCCGACTGGGTCATCGGCCTGGAACTTTTACTGGTCGTAGTATTCGGAATACTGTCCGGATTTCTTGTCAGCTGGACATGGTCCGCCCTGAGCCTCTGCATCCTGATGGTATCCGGTGTGGGCTTGTGGTTTTCTTCGGGATGGATAATGCAGACCCATGGCATTTATATCTCTCCACTATTTCCGATGATAACCCTTGGCGCAAATTTTTCTATTCTGACATTTCTGAAATACAGGCATGAGGAAAAAGCACTCAGGTCCCGCAACAAGGAACTTGTTGTCATGCAGAACTTCACAATCCAATGCCTGGCTGCATTGACCGAGACGCGGGACAGCGAAACGGGCGGTCATATCCTACGTTGTCAGCATTATGTCAAGATCCTCTCCAAGGGTCTGGCGAAACTTCCAAAATTCTCACGCTTATTGAATGAAGAAACCATCGATCTCCTTTACAAGTCCGCCCCCCTTCATGATATCGGCAAGGTGGGTATCCCGGACAGGATCCTGCTGAAGCCCGACAAACTGACCGACGATGAGTATGTGGAAATGAAGAAACATGCCCTGTACGGTCGCGAGGCGATAAGAAGGGCGGAACAGATATACGGGAAAGAAGTCAATGATTCCTTTCTGCAGTTCGGCAAGGTGATGGCTTATTCACATCACGAAAAATGGGACGGGAGCGGTTATCCCGAGGGGCTGACAGGAGAAAACATACCCCTTTTCGGCAGGATCATGGCAATAGCGGATGTCTATGACGCCCTCATATGCAAAAGACGCTACAAGCCTTCTTTTACGCACGAAGAGGCCGTTTCGGTTATCGCCCAGAACAAGGGTACGCACTTTGATCCGGTTGTAGTCGAGGTATTTCTCGATGTCAACGAGGAGTTCAAAAAGATCGCGCAGCAGTTCCCGGATGATTAAAGAGGTCGGACATTGGCGGAGAGTAGTGCCAGTTTGAAGGTCAGTAGGGCGTGGAGTGCAGCCCTATCGGGGTAATCCGGGGTCATGCCAGGATTTCGGGCATTTTCAATCCGACTACACCATGCTTTCTCAACTCTTCAAAGATCAGTTCAATTACTTTCGGGATGGCCGTCTTCACTTCATCGTTCAGCTCCATGGAGCAGGATCTTACATCCTTGGGCTGGACGGCGATGATGATGGTTTCAGGCCTTTCGCCGGTCAGAGCGGTCATATGGAGCACATCGATAAGACTCATGTCATGGAGTGATGCCTTGAGTTGGGACATGAACTGCATATCCTCGGGCCTGAACCTGAAAATGGAGCCGGGGGTGTCACCTGCCTCGACAGCATCGATGAAGATGAGCAGGTCAGCCTCATGGAAGTTTGGAATAAGCTGGTGGCTGACAATTCCCGCTTCGATTAAGGTGACGCTGGAGGGTAGGGGGAAGTTCCGGAGTTCGTTTATGACATGGACACCGAAACCGTCATCTGTAAGAAGAAGATTGCCGACACCAAGGATCAAAATATTTCGGGGAGGCGCGTTACCGCCTCCCCGCATTTCATCAACAGAATTCATATAGTTCACATTTCTAGTGTTAAGCGATTAGCGTTTAGTGGTTTTTCTATTCGCTGTACGCTATACGCTATACGCTGCTTTCAATGGTCCACCGGCTGCTTGAATCCGGTGAAGATGGAGGTGAAGCTTTCGTCCCGCTTGACAAGCGAGTTCATGATGCTCAGGTAGACGTGGATGAAAAAGAAGACGATGAAGCACCACATGATCAGGATGTGCGCTAACCTTGTGTAAGACTCGCTGCCAAGGAGATGGTTAACCCAGGCAAAGGGACCCGGCGCCTGGATTAGGAGGAATATCTTGCCGTGGTAGATGGCGAAACCGGTTATTGCCGCAAGGACCATCAGGAAGGCCACGCCCAGATAGGCATATGCCTGCAGCGGATTGTACCGGCGGTATTTCTTGTGATCCTTCGTGATGAAGAGATACCACATCAGGATGTCAGGGACATTGACGAGATTCCCCATGATGCTGAAGTCCCTCCAGTCGGCGTCGAATCTGGAATTGAACGCCATGTTGACACGGATCACCAGGCCGATGATAAAGGCGTATGCGGCCACGAAGTGGAGAAAGCGCATGGTGGCCATTATCGTGCTTCCGGGGCCGCCGTTAAGAAACGGTGTGTGGATGAAGATGCCGGTGAAAATTAGTATGACCATGGCCGCGACCCTTACCCAGTGGTCGGCGATGTAGGCGTTGTTCCACTCTCGTATCGGCTTGGGAGGCTTTACGGGCTGCTGGCAAAGGCATTTTATTTTTCCCATGTTGTCCTCCCCCCTTAAGAGACTTTGAATTTCATGATCCGGTTGGAATCAGGATGGATCACGTGAACCGTGCAGGCAAGGCACGGATCGAACGAGTGGGCCACACGGATGACCTCGAGCGGCTTCTCCGCATTCGCGACCTTGGTGCCGATGAGGGCCTCTTCGAGGGGACCGCGCACACCGTTGTCGTCACGGGGTGACATGTTCCAGGTAGAGGGCACGATGGCCTGGTAGTTTTTGATCTTCTTCCCGGACACATCGATCCAGTGGCCGAGCGCGCCGCGCGGGGCCTCCCAGAGGCCAACTCCCTGTGCCTTGTCGGGGATATCATAGTCTTTGTAAACCTCAGTCTTGCCTTTCTTGACGTTCTCCAGAAGATCTAATCCCCACTGGTACATCTGGTCCGCTACCAGTTTTGCCTCCAGGGCCCGTGTCGCGATCCTGCCGAGGACGCTCATGAGCACTTCTGGTTTTCCGGCCTGGCCGAGAGCTGCCAGGGTGCTGTCGGTAATCTTCTTCACGGCGGGGTCGCCGGCGGCATAGGCAACGAGCATGCGGGCGATGGCGCCCACTTCCATCGGCTTGTTGTTGAGACGGGGGGCCTTTGCCCAGGAGTATTTCTTGTCGGAATTGTATTCGGTGTATTCGGGATCGGTAACGCCGATGGTCGGGTTGAGGGGCTTGCCGTCCTTGTACCAGCCACGTGACGAATGCTCGAGGATATCTTCGGGCTTGGCGTCGTGCACCTTCGGGAAGTCCGAGGCCATCAGCACGCCGCGGGGGAGGAAGCGTTTCTTCGGATCGTAAGATTCGTCCTCGAACACCCCCCAGGAAAGATAGTTGCCCGGTCCTTTGCCGATAGCGGCATGATCGAGATAATAGGGGGCGATCGCCAGGACATCGGGAATAAATACGCTGTCAATCCAGTTCTGCAACTCCTTGACGCGGAAGAGGTAGTTCTTCATGTCGTCAACGGACGGCACATGGGTGACGCCGCCCGGGGGGCTGGTCATGATCATCGGCTCCCTGCCTGCGAAGATGGCGCAGATCTGGGCCGCCTTTGCCTGCATCTGCAGGGCTTCCAGGTAGTGGGCAACGGCAAGGAGGTTCAGTTCGGGGGGGAGTTTATAAGTCGGGTGACCCCAGTAGGCGTTGGCAAAGGGACCGAGCTGGCCGGAATCGACAAACGCCTTGAGCTTTGTCTTGACTGCCTTGAGAGAAGCTTCCTTGG
>JBGQDJ010000246.1:0-4924 GCA_041495805.1 Geobacteraceae bacterium | reverse complement strand
GGCCACCTTTAACGGCGCGACCCACCCCGAATATCTGGCGACCACGGCCGATGTCTTCAGCCTCTACCAGAACGCCGCCACGGCGCTGGTGGATGTGCGGTCCGGAGGCGAATACGCAGGGATCATAAGCGGCTACAGCTACCTTGCCGCCAAAGGGCGGATTCCCGGCGCCGTCCAGGCGGGTGACGCCGACGATGCGTCGCGGATATACAGCGATGATGACGGAACACTGCGCAGCTTTGCCGAGGTAAGGAGCCATTGGAACGGCCTCGGCGTAACATCCGGCAAGGAACTCATCTTCTACTGCGGCGGAGGTTACCGCTCCAGCCTGACATTCCTTTACGCCTACCTCATGGGCTATCCCAACATCCGCAACTACTCGGACGGCTGGGAGGGATGGAGCACAACCTATGTTGAAGACTCCTCATACCAGGGGATAACACCTGGGTGGCAGCAGTTGCCGTCGGGAAGACCGATAGCCATTGGCTCGCCCTAAGTCAAGTCAAGGGTAGTGAAAACCGCCGGACGAAGGCTGCAAAGGACTTCGCCCGGCGCCCTCCTTATCTATCACCATGAGAGGAACCAGATGAAATTACTTGTGCTACGTTCTTTGCTGGCGGCTTTACTCTTGACCGCAACGGCCACGGCCGGCTTCGCCGGCGCCTGGACCGCCAAGAAGCACGCATTCTATGAAAAGTTCGCCTTCAACTACTACTACTCGGAAGATACCTTCGACAAAACCGGCAGCCGCCACAGGGCGTCCGATAACGGCAAATTCACCGACTACGACTTAAGCAACTATTTCGAGTACGGGCTGCTCGACAACCTGACGCTGATCAACTCCCTGACCTATAAATGGCTCTATAACGACAATGACCTGGCCAGCTCGAAGGGATACGGCCTGGGCGATGTGGACCTGGGGGCGCGCTACAAACTGCTGGACAGCGAAAGGATAGGCATCGTTTCCACGCAACTGCTCGTCAAGATCCCCGGTCCTTATGACCGCAATGATCCGCTCCCCCTGGGCAATGGCCAGGTGGATGTGGAGGTCAGGCTTCTCTATGGGCGTTCGTTCTATCCCTTTCTCCCCGCTTACGGAAACGTGGAGGTCGGTTACCGCTGGCGAAACGAAGCACCTGCCGATGAGTTCCGCTACCTGATCGAGTTCGGCGCCGACATAACCAAGGAGTTGTATGGCAGGATCAAGCTGGACGGCACCATGAGTCTGGACAACGGCAACCACCTCGGCGCCGGCGGCAACCCGACCACCACCAACAACTTCGATCTGGGTAAACTGGATATAGACATGGGGTACAAGATCACCCCGGCCTGGGGGGTGGAGGTGAGCTACCGCCCCGACATCTACGGGCAGAATACGGCGGCAGGCGCCAACTACTCCCTGGCGCTCACCTGTAAGACCCCCTGAGGCAGATGTAGTGATCGCCGGCAGTAAAAACATAATTCGCCCTGAACTTCTGAAGCTGATCTCCGTGACAACTTCAGGCTGCACCAATTGCGGCAGGTGTGTCAAGGAGTGTGCCTTCCTCAGGAAGTACGGTACTCCCGGTTATATTGCCGAGACCTTCGAAGTGGCGGATGCCAAAACCGCATCGCGCCCCTTTGAATGCAGCCTCTGCGGACTATGCACAACACTCTGTCCGGAACGGCTCGACCTGGACGGACTCTTCCTGGAGATGCGCCGCGAGGCGGTGGACCGCGGCTTCGGTGACTTCCCTGAACACTCCCCCCTGCTGAACTACGAGCGCTTGGGGACATCCCGCCACTTCACCCTCTACCGATTGCCCAGAGGATGCACGACGGTCTTCTTTCCCGGCTGCTCCCTCTCCGGCACCAGCCCTGATGGGGTCAACAGGCTCTTCGACCTGCTCCGGAAGGATGATCCGGCCCTGGGCATCGTCTTTGAATGCTGCATGAAGCCGTCCCACAGCCTGGGACGCGAGCAGTATACAAACGCCATGTTCGGGGAGATGAACAACTGGCTTGTGCAGCAGGGGGTGAAAGATGTGCTGGTGGCCTGCCCCAACTGCCAGGTGATGTTTACCTCGCTGGGCCGGGGGGTGAAGGTTCGAACCGTATGGGAGGCCTTGGCCGGCTCCGGAGTCCAGCCGGAACGAGTTTCCGGTACGATCACCGTGCATGACCCCTGCGTGATCCGCAACGCTGTGCCAGTGCATCAGGCCGTGCGTACCCTGCTCAGGCGCCAGGGAGTGATGGTGGAGGAGATGCCCCATTCCGGCAGAACCACTGTCTGCTGCGGAAAAGGAGGGGGAGTGGATATGCTGAATCCGGACCTGGCCGCTTCATGGGGAGAGTTGCGCAAAAGTGAAGCTGCCGGCAGGAGAATCATCACCTACTGCGCCGGCTGTGTCCAGGCACTGGGGGGGGAGACACCGACCAGTCATCTGCTCGATCTTCTCCTGGAACCGGAGCTGACCCTTGCGGGAACGGTAAAGGGGGCAGCAGCTCCCTTTACCTACCTGAACCGGCTTCGTCTCAAAAGGGCCTTCAAACGCAAGGAGGGATTTGCCGTGACACGAGAACGGACTTTTGTCCCTGAACAGGTGGGGCTCAAGAAACGCCCCTGGAGGCCGCTGATCTTTCTGGCTCTGCTGGGCATCGGCCTGATAGTGCTTGTCTCGCTGATCCCGGTACTCTACAGGCTCTTCAAGAAGCGTCAGGTGGCAGAGACGGTGCCCGAGTGAACGCGGCATACCCCGAAATAGCACTTATCATTCCGGCCAGGAACGAAGAACTCTCCCTGCCGGGTGTGCTCAGAAACGTGCCATCCGGGATCACGCGGGTCGTGCTGGTTGACAATGGATCGACAGACGCCACGGCACAGGTTGCCGCTGAATATGGTGCACGGGTTGTCCCTGAACCGGTGGCCGGTTACGGCAGGGCATGCCTGGCCGGCCTGGCCTCTCTGCGGAATAATCCTCCTGATATCGTCGCCTTTGTCGATGCCGATGGCAGCGATGAGCTTTCGCGCCTGCCCGACCTGATCGCCCCGGTTGCCTCCGGAGATCAGGATCTTGTGCTGGGGAGGCGGATTCCGACCGAAAGAAAGGCGCTCAGTATTCAGCAGCGCTTCGGACACTTTCTGGCAACCGGGCTGATTCGCCTGTTCTGGAAGCACCGCTTCAGCGACCTGGGACCGATGCGGGTCATCCGTTGGGCGGATCTGGAGCGATTGGCCATGACCAACCAGGCCTTCGGCTGGACAGTGGAAATGCAGGTCAGGGCTCTCAAACACGGGCTCCGGATACGGGAGATCGATGTCCCCTATCACCGGCGTACAGCCGGAAAGTCAAAGATCAGCCGGACGATCACCGGTACGGTCAAGGCCGGGGGCACTATCCTCTGGGTTATAGGCCGGGAGTTGGCGACAGAGTTACTTCAGAAAATGGAAAGGACAGCGCCGGCTGAGAAGACAAATACTGCCCTTACGGTTCAATTAAACATGGGAAAAGCAGTTTCGCGCAAAGCTCGCTAAGCACGCAAAGGGACTTCAGAAGCTTTTCTGGCTTATTACTCTCACAAAAGAAATACTGGTTTAACTCACATATGGGTCTGGTTTTCTTTGCGTCCTTTGCGTCTTTGCGCGAGAAAATGCCGTTTTAGTTTAAAGGAGAATGGTGAAATGCAGATTAGTGAGAGATTAACAGGGAACACTAAACGATCCGCCTTGCCTCATCTGCTTGCTGCCTTGCTGGTGGCAGCGTCGGTAATCATCTCATGCTCCCCGGTTGCCACTGCGACCGACCTGGGGCTGATCGACGCGGCTGCTTTGAAGGGAAATACGTCAAAATGGGTCATACTCGATGCACGTCCCCGGTCCGACTGGGACGCAGGCCACATTCCAGGGGCCATCCCGTTTTCATGGGAGATTTATACCCGCACCGACGCCAAAGGGGTAATGTACAGCGCCTTTCCTCCCCAGGAGCTGGCCGCAGCCCTGGCCGGACTGGGGATTGACGAAAAGAGCCCGGTAGTGGTGTACGGTGATGCAGACAAGAGCTGGGGGGGAGAGGGATACGGTGTCTGGCTCCTTTCCTGGCTCGGGCACAAGGGCACCATCCGCCTCCTGAATGGCGGTATCCAGGCATGGCGCAGCCAGAATTTGCCATTGACCAAGGGGGCGGAAAGAGGTGCCGCAAAAAAGGCCCGCTACCTTGTGGATCTCAAGCCCCAATACATCGTCTCCACGGAAGATATTCAGAAGGGAAAAGGCGCTTATACGCTTATTGACGTCCGCTCGACCTTTGAATGGATCAAGGGGAGAATCCCCGGCGCCGTCCATATCCCATGGGAGGATTTCTACACGGGGAAGGATCGCCGCCCCCTTCCCGCGGCGGAACTGAAGAAGCTCCTTGCCAGAAATGGTGTGGACACCTCAAGGCCGGTGGTCTATTACTGCCTGGGAGGGGTCCGCTCGGCCTACGCCTGGATGGCCTCCCAGCTGGCGGGGTTCCCCGATGCCCGCAACTACAAGGGGAGTTGGGTCGCCTGGGAGAAACGGTAGAGTATATGCTATCAGCAGTAATACATGCCCTGACCGCAATCCATTTCGCTGCGCTCTCCGGCCTCTGCCTGTACGGGTTGCACAGGCTCTGGCTTATCCGTTGCCTCTACCTGGACAAAGGGTTTGAGGCGTCAACCCCGCCTTTTTTTGCACCCCCAGAAACGTTCCCCGCTGTCACGGTGCAGCTCCCCCTTTACAACGAGCGCTTTGTGGCCAAGCGCCTGCTGGATGCGGCCGCCAGTCTTGACTGGCCGCAGGATAAGCTGGAAATCCAGGTGCTGGACGATTCAGACGACGACACCTGCACCATTGTGGACGAGCGGGTTGCCTGGTGGCGGAGGCTGGGTGTCGCCATCACCGTGAAGAGAAGATTAAACCGCG
>JBGQDJ010000245.1:0-4935 GCA_041495805.1 Geobacteraceae bacterium | reverse complement strand
ATCCGGTTTTGCTCAATCGTGCACCGACCTTGCACCGGCTTGGAATTCAGGCATTCGAACCGGTTCTAATCGAAGGGAAGGCCATCCAGCTCCACCCCCTGGTCTGCACCGCCTTTAACGCCGACTTTGACGGCGACCAGATGGCGGTCCACCTCCCCCTCTCCATCGAGAGCCAGGTTGAGGCGAGGGTGCTCATGATGAGCACCAACAACATACTTTCTCCAGCCCACGGCAAGCCGATCATAGTTCCCTCCCAGGATATGGTCCTGGGGATTTACTACATGACCAGGGACAAGCCGTTTGCCCAGGGCGAGGGTAAGATATTCGCTTCTCCTGAAGAGGTGAGAATCGCCTTTGACGCTGGCGAGGTTGACCTGCAGGCGCGTATCAAGGTCAGGTTAAAAAATCTTGCTATCGATGAGCGTCCGCAGATCGTGGAGACCACAACCGGCCGAATTGTTCTCCGGGAAATACTCCCGGAAACCGTCCCGTTCGTCGCCATCAACAAGGTTATGACCAAGAAGGAGCTCTCCAATCTGGTCGATATATGCTATCGGCTTGCCGGCAACAAGGAAACCGTTATTCTTGCAGACAGGCTGAAGGAGATCGGTTTCCGCTATTCCACCATCGCGGGCATCTCCATCTGCATTAACGACATGGTTATACCCGGAGGGAAGCCGGCCATCATCGACAGCGCCACGGAAGAGGTGAAGGAGATCCAGAACCAGTACACCGAAGGGCTTATTACCGATGGCGAGCGCTATAATAAAGTTATCGACATCTGGGCCAAAGCAACGGAAGAGATTGCCAAGGAGATGCTCGATAATCTCTCCAGGGATACAATAATCTCACCCGAGGGGAAGGAAGTTAAGGTCCCTTCCTTCAATGCCATACATATGATGGCTGACTCCGGCTCCCGTGGTTCCGCCCAGCAGATCCGCCAGCTGGCCGGTATGAGGGGGCTTATGGCCAAACCTTCCGGCGAGATCATTGAAACGCCGATTACCGCCAACTTCCGTGAAGGTCTTACCGTGCTTCAGTACTTCATCTCAACCCACGGTGCGCGCAAGGGGCTTGCGGACACCGCGTTGAAGACCGCCAACTCCGGGTATCTGACGAGAAGGCTGGTCGATGTGGCCCAGGACGCCATAATAAACGAGACCGATTGCGGCACCATTGACGGTCTTCTGGTATCCGCGCTGATCGAGGGGGGCGAGATCATCGAACATATCAGTGACCGTATCCTTGGCCGCGTGGCCCTGGATGACGTGCTCGATCCGGTGACCGGCGAGGTGCTGGTGCCGGCCAATAGCGATATTGACGAGACATTGACGAAGCGAATCGAAGATGCCGGCCTGGAGAAAGTAAAAATACGCTCCGTGCTCACCTGCCAGAGTAAGAGGGGGATTTGCGCCATGTGTTACGGCCGCGATCTCGCCAGGGGACATCTGGTCAATCTTGGCGAAGCGGTAGGGGTAATAGCAGCCCAGTCGATCGGCGAACCGGGCACCCAGCTGACCATGCGGACATTCCATATCGGCGGCACCGCATCCCGCCGCGCCGAGCAGACCTCTCTGGAGTCTCGTAACGAAGGGAAAGTCAGGTTCATCAATATCAACAGCGTTATTAATCATGAAGGGCACCATATTGTCATGAACCGCAACGGTGAACTTGCCATTGTCGACGAAACGGGCCGTGAAAGGGAACGCTACGGCATCGTCTACGGCGCCAAGATCAAGGTAAGCCCCGACCAGCCGGTAAAACCGGGTGAAACCCTGGCCGAGTGGGACCCCTACACGATGCCGATCCTTACCGAGGTGTCCGGCAGGATCAAGTTTGGCGACATCATCGAAGGGGTTTCAATGGAAGAGCAGCTCGATGAAGTTACCGGGCTTTCCCGCAAGGTGATCATAGAATCGCGGGACCAGGACAAGCGGCCGCGCATAACCATTAAAGATGAGGCCGGAAAGACGGTCAAGATTTTAGAAAGTGCTGTGGGACGTTATTTTCTGCCGGTGGGCGCCAATATTTCGGTTGCAGAGGACTCCGCTGTCAGTGCTGGTGATGTCATCGCCAAAATCCCTCGGGAGACCACCAAGACCAAGGACATCACCGGCGGTCTTCCCCGTGTCGCGGAGCTCTTCGAGGCCCGTAAACCGAAAGATTATGCGGTCATTGCGGAGATCGACGGCGTGGTCTCCTTCGGCAAGGACGCCAAGGGGAAGCGGAAGGTGATAGTCACCCCGGAAATGGGAGAGCCGAAGGAATACCTGATCCCGAAAGGGAAGCATATCAGCGTCCATGAGGGAGACCATGTGCGTGCGGGAGAGCCCCTTATGGACGGTTCTTCCAATCCCCACGACATCCTCCGGGTCCTTGGCCAGAAAGAGCTGGCCAAATACCTGGTGGATGAAGTCCAGGAGGTATACCGCCTCCAGGGGGTCAAGATCAACGACAAGCATATCGAGACCATTGTCCGCCAGATGCTTCGCAGGGTCCGCATCAAGGAGGTCGGAGACACCAACCTTCTGATCGATGACCAGCTGGAACGCTATGTCTTTGAAGAAGAGAACGAGAAGGCGCTGGCCAAGGGAGGCAAACCTGCCCTTGCCGAGCCGCTGCTTCTGGGGATCACCAAGGCGTCGCTCTCCACGGAGTCCTTCATCTCCGCGGCGTCATTCCAGGAAACAACCAAGGTCCTGACCCAGGCGGCCATTGAAGGAAAGGTCGACAACCTGCGCGGCCTCAAGGAAAATGTGATCATGGGCCGCCTCATCCCGGCGGGAACGGGTCTGGCGCGTTACCGGAACCTCCGGCTATCGGTGGCGGAACCTGAAAAGCCTGAACCTGAGCAGGAGTTGCCGGAAGAGGAAATTGCGGAAAACTGAAATTCGGGGGGGTCATACTCCTAGAAAAAATTAAATATAACTTGACAAGCTCGAAGTATCTTGATACTTTGACGACTTTCGCAGGGAGTTCCCCCTGAATGCCGTACAGCAGGAGAATTATAGAATGCCGACCATAAATCAGCTTATCCGTCTCGGGAGAGAGAGCAAAAAGGACAAATCCACGGCTCCGGCTTTGAAGTGTTGTCCGCAGAAGAGGGGTGTCTGTACGAGGGTATATACCACCACCCCGAAAAAACCTAACTCCGCGCTCCGCAAGGTGGCCAGGGTACGGCTCACCAACGGTATCGAGGTTACCTCCTATATCCCCGGAGTAGGGCATAATCTTCAGGAACACTCGGTGGTTCTGATCAGGGGCGGAAGGGTTAAAGACTTGCCCGGGGTCAGATATCACATCGTCCGCGGCACACTCGATTCAGTTGGGGTGAAGGACAGGAAAAAGAGCCGGTCCAAGTACGGAGCAAAAAGACCCAAGTAATAAGATCAAGGTGAGAGGTTGCCATGCCGAGGAGAAGAGAAGTAGCAAAGCGTATAATTTTGCCCGACCCGAAATTCAATGACAGGGTTGTAGCCAAGCTCGTCAACATCATGATGCAGGACGGCAAAAAAAGCACGGCCGAACGGACCTTGTATAATGCGTTGGATCTGGTCGCGAAACGTGCCAGTGAAGAAGCGGTCAAGGTGCTGAAGAAGTCCCTGGACAACATAAAGCCTATGCTGGAGGTAAAATCCAGAAGGGTAGGCGGTTCCACATATCAGGTACCCGTTGAGGTGCGCGCCGAACGAAGGACATCCCTGGCGATGCGCTGGCTTATCAAGTATGCCAATGGCCGCTCTGAGAAGACCTTGACCGACAAGCTGGCAGGCGAGATTCTCGATGCGTTCAATAACCGTGGCGCGGCAGTAAAGAAGCGTGAAGATACCCACAAGATGGCTGAAGCCAACCGGGCCTTCGCACACTACCGCTGGTAGTTTCAGATATAGGATAGGACTGAAGGAGTTTTTGTGGGACGTTTGTTTCCGTTGGGAAAAACCCGTAATATCGGGATAATGGCGCATATAGATGCCGGTAAAACCACTACTACTGAACGGATACTCTATTACACCGGTGTTTCCCACAGGATAGGCGAAGTGCATGAAGGCACCGCCACTATGGACTGGATGGAGCAGGAGCAGGAACGTGGCATAACCATTACATCCGCTGCCACTACGTGTCACTGGAATGACCATCGTATCAACATTATCGATACCCCAGGTCATGTGGACTTCACCATTGAAGTGGAAAGGTCTCTGCGTGTTCTGGACGGTGCGGTTGCTGTCTTTTGTTCCGTCGGCGGTGTAGAGCCCCAGTCGGAAACCGTATGGCGCCAGGCCGACAAATATAAGGTGCCGCGGATTGCCTTCATTAACAAGATGGACCGCGTCGGCGCTGACTTTTTTCGCGGCGTCAACATGATCAAGGATCGTCTCAAGGCCAACCCAGTGCCGATCCAGCTCCCTGTCGGGGTGGAAGAGAACTATAAAGGGGTCGTTGATCTGGTGGAGATGAAGGCGGTCATCTGGGACGAAGAGTCCCTTGGCGCCAACTACCATCTTGAGGAGATACCGGAGGGCATGCTGGAAATCGCCCGGGAATATCGGGAAAAGATGGTGGAGGAGATCGCCAGCCATGATGACGTCCTGATGGAGAAGTACCTGGGGGGGGAAGAACTCACCAGGGAGGAGATCAAGGCCGCAATTCGTCAGGCCACCATTGACATCCTCATATGTCCGGTCATCTGCGGTTCCGCCTTCAAGAACAAGGGGGTGCAGAACCTGCTTGATGCGGTCATCGAGTATCTCCCGTCGCCCATTGATGTCCCGGCAATCAAGGGGATCCATGCGGACACCGAGGCCGAGATAGATCGTCCGGCTACGGACGACGGACCATTTTCTGCTCTGGCATTCAAGATCATGACCGACCCGTTTGTGGGACAACTCTGCTTTTTCCGTGTATACTCCGGC
This sequence comes from Geobacteraceae bacterium, assembly GCA_041495805.1. Classification (GTDB taxonomy): domain Bacteria; phylum Desulfobacterota; class Desulfuromonadia; order Geobacterales; family Geobacteraceae; genus JBGQDJ01. The sequence continues at coordinate 25 of JBGQDJ010000245.1, read as the reverse complement.
GTCCTTAAATCCGGCTCGTACATAT
>JBGQDJ010000244.1:0-4944 GCA_041495805.1 Geobacteraceae bacterium | reverse complement strand
AGGAAGAGACCCGTCATCTTTGAGTGCAGCAATCAGAAGATTAGAGCTACGCAGGAAAAATGAGGCGGCATGTGAGGAAAAAGTAGCCAAGCTAAGAGATTGCCTTCAAGTTACACTCTTTCAGGCCTGACCCCATTTTCTATTGGGTTGAATATAAGTCCATTGAAGGATACAGGACAAAAATGTCTCAATATAAGCCAACGTTACTACAAAGACTTAAAGGATGACCAGCATAAACCAACCGCAGGCTGGGGCGTAGGTAAGGCCAAGCATAAATATAGGCAAAGAAAGTTATCAGGCTGCCAGCAATTCTTTGATAACCTCCGGTTTCTTGATGGCAATAGTAATTAGAGACTTCGCCGCTCCCGACGGTTGACGGCGCCCTTGCTCCCACTCCTGGAGAGTACGGAGCGATACACCTAGCATTTTTGCGAACTCGCTTTGGGAAAGGCCAAGTTTGAGACGAGCTGAGGCTAAAGGAGAAACTTCGACGGTGGAAACACGACCGACCCTGCCAGCCTTTATGTCTCGCACGGCCTGGAGAAGCTCCTCAGCGATGTTACGCTTTGCATCACGTTCTAGCAGTTCTTTTTCACTTAGTGGCATGTTCCATCTCCTCTTTGAGCGCTTTGAGAATGTGGCCGGGAATGCTGTCAATGGCGCTTTTTGCATAAATCAGGAGCAGCCATATTTCCCCGGCCTCTGTCCGGGCAAAATAAAGAACCCTAACACCGCCGCTCTTGCCGGTCCCTTTGCGGCTCCAGCGAACCTTACGAACCCCGCCGGAACCCCGCACTATTGCACCCGTATCGGGGTTGGTAGCAAGGAACGCTTGAAAGACGCTGTATTCTTCGTCGGTCAGGTAATCGTGAACCTGCTTCGTAAACAGCGGCGATTCGATAAAGGTGGCCATGTGTGGATTATACGGCATTGACGTATAAAGTCAACCACAAAATTTGAAGAATAGGATTTGCCAATTATCGGCACGACCGGCCCTTCAAGAACCGCAAAAGAATGTGGTCAAATCTTTACTATTGACAAAGGAAGGACTGAAGGGTCTACATTCTACACGAAATGAATGTTGACGCCACCCCAACGCTTGCCTCTCATGCTGCCTTTTTAAGAGCCTCCCATCCGAGACAGGAAAAGGTGTCCACAAACATATTGGTGACGAAGAAATCCCTTACATATTCAGCACACCAAAAGCCTTACTTGACGATTTCCGGAACGATGTGGACAACTGGAGGCCATAATATGCGTACTGTAACATTGGAAGTTTCATCCCGTGAGAAAATCAATCAACGGTTCCTACGTGCGTTTGAGGGAGAAACTCAAGGGACATTTATCAGCTTCGACTCGCCTAGACTTCTTTTCAAGGTGATTTCCGGCAAGCGTTGGGATCTGCTTAAGGTAATGACTGGCGCAGGTCCAATGACGATTCGTGAAGCAGCCCGTCGAATGGAAAGAGATGTGAAGGCGGTACACGGTGATGTTCAAGCGCTTCTCAAAGCAGGGATATTGCAAAAAACCGAAAAAAGCCTGATTGTCTTTCCCTTTGATACAGTGCATGTGGATTTCATGTTAAAAGCAGCATGAGCAGCTTGGGATAACAAGCGGGGGCAGTGGACTTAGCCACTATCCCGCAAACCGTTAGGTGAGTGAAACCCATTAAGGTATCAAGTTGGTACTGGAATCGCGTGAACCGGATTGATGATCTTCAGACAATAATGTCCGCGTGTGACAACTCTTCAAAGTTGCTTCCGGAACCTGACGAGTAAATAAATGCAGGCAATCCCTCCGCAGGTCATGAGAACCACCAGCCACCAGGCGACCGGCCTGCCGGTCCCGCCAAAGAAGAGCGGGTAGAGAAAGGCGCCGTTTAAGAGGAGGACCGCTAAGAAATTTAGCAGGGTCTTCATTGTCCGATCACCTTTTTCAAATCAGCCTAGCCCGTCGCCATTTCCGCACGGAGTTGATCAGATAAACTTCCTCGACTGATCTCAACTGTTCTCCGGTGATGACCTTCTCTCTTATCTCGCCCCTCGCCAGTAGCTCTTCCCGGAATACACCGGGGAGGAGCCCGCATTCCAGCGGCGGGGTAATCAACTCGCCGTCCATCTTAACCACGATGTTGTTGTAGGCCCCCTCCGTAACCTCGTTTCGTTCATTGAGAAAGATGAGGTCGACGCATTCCGGCCTCTTTGCCGGCTCGGCGGAATAGAGGGGGCGACGGGTGGTCTTGTTGAAGAGAAAGGGATCTCGGGAATCGACCCTTTTCTCCGCAACGGCTGCGAGGAGTGGAGTATCAGGGTCAACTGCAATCGGTTCGGTCTGGATGGTAAAAGTACCTTTACGGGAGAGGAGGAGCCGCACCTTGTGGTTTCCGGTGAGAGGGGCCGAGCGCGCGGCAAGTGCCCTGCGGATCGGCTCTTCGTGGAGACGGAAGCCGAAATACGCCGCGGAGAGCCGCAGACGCTCCAGGTGGCGCTCCAGGAGAAAGTAACCGGCGCCTTCCTCAAAGAGCATGGTTTCGACAAGTTGGAACTCCGTCCTCTGCTCCAGGGCAAATCGCCCCTTGGCCAGGCACTCCTCGAATTCATCCCCGGCACGGGAGTCGAAGGTAATGCCGCTCCCCAATCCCATCTCCGCGCTTCCCGTCTCTGTGTCAATAACGATGGTCCGGATGGCGACGCTGAAGACCGCTTCCGGCCCCGGTGAAATGAAGCCGATGCATCCCGTGTAGATGCCGCGCGGTGAATTCTCCATTTCAGCGATGATCTCCATGGTCCGTTTTTTCGGCGCCCCGGTGACCGAACCGCAGGGGAAGAGGGCCTGGAAGAGCTCGACGATACCCGTACCATGCTTCAGCGTGGACGTGATGGTAGAGGTCATCTGATGCACCGTCTCCAGGGGCTCAATGTCGAACATGGAGCGAACCGCCACCGAACCGGTGGTGGAGACCATCCCCATGTCGCTTCTGAGCAGGTCCACGATCATCAGGTTTTCCGCGCGTTCCTTCGGGTCTTCTCTCAGTTTACGCTTCGCCTCCTCGTCGTCAGCGTGCCATCTCCCCCGGCCGGCCGTCCCCTTCATGGGGCGGGTGGTAAGTGTCCCGTGGTCAAGCCGGAAAAAGAGCTCCGGGGACGCGGAGAGTATCCTGTACCGTTCCAACTCCAGGTAGGCGCAGAAAGCTGTACTCTGGGAGTTGCAGAGGTCGCGGTAGAATCGGTACGGATCGCCGTTGAACGCAAATGTCCGGCGCATTGTAAGGTTTACCTGATATGTCTCTCCGGCGGCAATATACTCTCTGACCCTTTCAACCGCGGCGGCATATTCATCGGGGGAGAGGGAGGTTCGCCAATCACAAGTCCGATAGTACGCGGTTGGAAGCGGATCGTCCGGCGGCGTGGAAGACAGGGTCAGACGCTTTTCGAATATGCCGAACCGGAGGAGGGGGAACTCCCCTGGCGGGAGCGCGATGAGGTCCGAGTTTAGGCCAGGTGCTGCTTCATATGATATGAAACCGGCGGCGTGGAGGCCCGATTCGACAGCGGACTCCACGCGGTGCAGGGCCGGGAGCACCTGTTCCAGGGTGCTTGCCTCGATCACCTCCACCAGCCCCGCGAATCGGTAGGAAGCGCGGTCCCGCTCCCTGTCGAACGATTCCATTATTACCAGCGGCTCTTTCATGGCTCCGGCGCCCCGCAGATCTCGACGATGGGGCAGGCCGGGCACCTGATCAGGTCACGGCCTCCGCACCCTTCGGAAATACCCAGGTGGCAGAGGGGGAAATCGTACTTGACCGGGTCGTCGGGATCGAACCTTCGCAAGCTGGCGGTTATCTCACGGGCCATGCGCCAGTCGGCCTGGTTGCGGGCGGTGAGACCCAGGTAGCGGCCGATCCGCCGGATATGGGCATCCACCGGAATAATCAGCTTTGCCGGAGAAATCCCGCGCCAGAGTCCAAGGTCGATACCGTCGGCAGGCCTCACCATCCAGCGCAGATACATGCAGAGTCTCTTGCAGGCGCTCCCCGAGGCCGGAGAAGGGAAGAAGAAGGGGAAATAGGAGTCTTCCGGGATCTTATCAGCGCCGAAGACCGTTGAATAGTCAAAAGCAAGTACGGCGGAGCAGAAGGCGATGAGGGACGGTGTGATGTCGTCGGCAGAGTTATCGTAACAGCCAAGAAAGAATTCGCCGATGGAGTCCGCCTCTTCGATCATTGTCCTTGCAGCAAGGAGGAGGGCGCAGAGGTCGCGCCCATCGTTGAAACGGTGCTTGAAGCCTGAAAAGTGCCAAACTCCCTTGTCCGGCTCGAACGCCTCCACATATGCGCGCGGCGATGGCCCCATCCCGGCGAATATGGTTTCCAGGCTCCTCAGGATGATCTTTACATTACCGTAGGCAAAAGAGGAGGCGATGAGGCCGACTATCTCCCGGTCGGCCGGGTCCCGGTAGCGGTGGCAGAAGGAAAGCGGGTCATTGGCGAGATGGACCTGGGAGCGGCCTGCATAGAGGTTGTCTAGGATATCCTGCAATGCCATGATTGCTTACCGTATTTAGTCTGTGCATGGACAAGGGGAAAATTGGTGATAGATTATCATATGAGAGAAAATGCCGGAAGCGAAAAAGGAGGAAGAGATGAAACTTGCGGAACTGTTCCCGGCAGCGGGAAAGGGGGTTATCGCCACGGCAAGCGCCGCCGGAGTGGTAAATACCGCCGTATATGCACGGCCGCACATAATAGACGATGAGACCCTTGCCTGGGGGATGACGGACGGACGAAGCTATGCGAACCTCATGGAAAACCCCCACGCATCATACCTCTACCTGGCGCCGGTGAGCGGCTTTTCCGGCTGGCGCCTGACCCTGGAATTGAAGAAGTTAGAGGACGGCGGTGAATTACTGACGGCCATCAGGAAAAGCACGAGGGAGATAGTCGGT
>JBGQDJ010000243.1:0-4950 GCA_041495805.1 Geobacteraceae bacterium | reverse complement strand
AGCGCAGCCTCGCGGCTTTCCTCGATCAGCGCCCGATTGAAGTGGGAGCTGCGCCGCACCACGCCGTGGATGTCGTAGCCCATCTCCAGCAGCAGTTCGGCGAGGTAAGAGCCGTCCTGTCCGGTTATGCCGGTTATAAGCGCTTTTTTCATATGAACTCCTTTTACTGTATCTATTTTTAATATATCAAGCAAGGTTCATTGGCAAGGGGATTTATTTAGTTTCCGATATATTTCGACAAGTTGTTCACCGCGGATGCGCCAGGAATGATCATGCACAGCCATTTCCCTGAGCCTTTCAGAGAGTTCCGCCATCCTTGTGCGATCATTCAGCAGTGCTTCGATACTGGCGGCGAAATCTGCAGGATCACCGGGGCGGGCATAGACTCCCGCATCACCCAGAATCTCGCGGTTCGCCGGGTTGTCGAAAACAACCGTTGGGAGGCCGCAGCCCATGTAGTTGAAGAGTTTGCCGTTTGCTTCGGTGAGCGAGATTTTCGGCGATACTGCGATATCGCCGGCGCATAAATAGAGGGGGGTCTTGCGGTAATCGACCCTGCCGGTGAAGGTAATCTGGTCAGCGAGACCGAGGCTTTCCGCCCTTTTCCTGTACTCTTCGTCCGGAAAACCCATGATCAGGAAATGGGGCGCCGTCCCCCGCTCCTTGAAGATGGTGACCACCTCCAGCAGGAGGTCGATCCCCTGGTAACGGTTGAGTACCCCCAGAAAAACAACGGTCTTTCCGCCAGTGGGAAGTTTGAGCGCCTTTCTGGCCTCATCCCGCGGAAACGGCCTGAAAATATCGGCATCGACACCGTCGATAAGCCCCTTCACCCTGTCTGACGGCACTTTCCATGAATCCATCAGCTCAGCGGCGCACCTGAGGGAACTGGTGACTATGAAATCCGCACCGTTGTTGACTATTTTTTCCAGATAACGGAACATCCGGAAGAGAAGCGAACCCCTGCGGATGAAGGCGTGGTCTACCATCTCCGCGGTCAAACTCCCCTGGCAGTCGAAGACAAGGGGAATACGGAGGAGCTTCTTCAGTAACAGACCGATAAAAGCCCCTTCGTGGAGATGGGCATGGATAATGTCGGGGCGGTATCTGCGCGCCGTTGCGAACGCCTTTATAAAGAGGAGGATGTCGAGGTAAGGTTTGTGCCAGGAAGGACCTGCCTCAAGCTTCCTGTACCATGGGATGTTCGGAATGCGGAGAGTGGGAATCCCCTCCATCTCCCGCCCCAGGTGGTAGGTGACGATAAGCACCTCGTGGCCGAGTTCGATGAGAGCCCGCGCCTCCTCGTAGATCCGGACGTGACAACCCCTGTCGGCAAAGAATGGGGTCGGGGCGAGCATCAGGATGCGGAGCATCCCTGGAACCTGGGACCGGGTACCTGGGGCCGGGGAAAAACTAGTCATCGATTGATCTCATGTTTCGATAATAACGAACCAAACCATGAAGCTTTTTATTATCCCGCATCTTCCCGCCCCTGGTCCCCTGTATTGACCGTTTCCCTCACCATATAAATGGGTTTCCCCTGGGCTTCGTAATAGGTGCGGGCGTTCAGTTCGCCAAGAAGCCCCAGCACGATGAACTGTATCCCCATGAAGAGAAGAAAGGTAGTGAGGATGAATAGTGGATTGCGGTTCATGCTCATATGATCGAAGAGCTTCATGTAAAGGGTCGCCCCGCCGCTCAGAAAAGCCGCGCCAAGGGTGTATATCCCCCATTTGCCGAAAAGCTGGATCGGCTTGGTGGAGTAGGAAAGGAGGAATTTTACCGTCAGCAGATCGAGTATCACTCTCATGGTACGTGAAATGCCGTATTTGCTCTTGCCGTGAAGCCTGTGCCGATGATTGACCGGTATCTCGGTTATCCTGGCCCCGACCTGGGAAGCCAGGGCGGGAACAAAGCGGTGCATTTCGCCGTACAGATTGATCCCTTCTATTACCTCGCGGCGGTAAGCCTTGAGGGTACAGCCGTAATCGTGGAGTTTTATGCCGGTCATCAGGGAGATGACGTAATTGGCTATTATTGAGGGGAGCTTTCGGTTGAGAAATGCATCCATCCGGTCCTTGCGCCAGCCTGAAACCACGTCGTACCCTTCCTGTATTTTCTCCATCAGTCGAGGTATATCGGCTGGATCGTTCTGCAGGTCACCGTCCATCGGCACCAGGACCCTTCCCGCGGCCGCGTCGAAACCGGCGGCCATGGCCGCGGTCTGACCGAAATTGCGGCGCAGGCGGATCACTTTGACCATCCTGTCTTCCAGGGCAATTTTTTTCAAAAGAGGAAAAGAATTGTCTATGGAGCCGTCGTCTACCAGTATGACTTCATATTCAAGGGGGAGACCGGCCAGTGCGGCGCTGATGGCGGCGTGGAGGTCGGGAATGTTTTTCTCTTCATTATAAATGGGGACGATTATGCTGAGATCCATGCAACCTCTTTCTGTTGATCGGGGGTCAGGGGTCCAGTCGCTGGTCGCTGGTTGCTGGTTGCTGGTTGCTGGTCACTGGTCGCTGGTCACTGGTCACTGGTCGCTGGTCACTGTACCCTGTACCCTGGTCACTGTACCCTGGTCTCCGACACCCACTCTCCGCCGAATTCCTTTACTCGCCGAATGGTCACCTCGTCCGTCAGAGGAGGGAGACGTTTCCATCCACATTGGCAGAGACCCCGGATCATACCAGCCCCGTAGCATATGTGAAAGAGGGGAAAAGTCAGGGGCAGCATGAAAGCAGCGCGGAATCGTCCACTCCCGACCCCCTCGAAGGCGGCAACAATGACGGTCGATATTAGGTAGCATAAAAGCGGGAGATAGTAAACAGCCTTATGCGCCAGCGGCAGAAGAAGAAGGTAGAGGAGAAAGATGGAAGGGATGAAGGTGACCGGCTTGAGCACGCCGCTTATGACGGTCTGTTTGCCACGCCCCCTGCCATAGCTGAAAAGCTGCCCGCAGAAGGCCTTGAGAGTCCGGCGCTGGCTGCGGAAGACGGCCAGGTCCGGATCATGAATCAGTCTTCCCCCATCCCGCATAATCCGCTCAAGCAATTCATTCTCCTCGTTGGGATATAGACGCTCGTCAAAGCCGCCGTGGGCCAGAAAACTTTCTCTGCGGAAACTGAGGTTGCAGAGGATCAGCTCACGATCACAGGTGATGCGCACCCCCCCGGTCCGCTGGTAGCGATTGCGCATGGCTCCACCGCCGAATGCGGATGTGAAGACCATGGAAAAAGAGTGTTGAAGTGGGGTGTCGGTATCAGGGGTAAGGGATGGCCCCCCTGCCACGGAAACGGACGGATCGTCATAATGTCGAACAACCCTGTTAAGAAACCCCGGTGAAACAAGGGAATCGTCATCAAGGAAATAGATTATGTCGCCTGCGGCGGCGACGGCCGCCAGGTTGCGCTGCCGGCTCGGACGGCGCCCCTCGGCCACCAACACTTCGAAAGATTCGGCGGGATATTCCGCCCCGCGCACACCCGGAATAGCGCTTACCCGTCCCCCCGGCTTTACCGGGATTATGATGGAAATCTTAGGCGTAGCGGACATATGATTCCATACATGGAAAAGCCGGGCAAATACCCGGCTGTTTTCAGAATTTTACCATTCCAAAGGTTCTTAACAATCAAAACCTTTAATCCTAACAACGTCAGATATCACACAAAGCCACAAAGATCACTAAGGAAAGCAAAAACTCTTGTTGATTTATGTGAACACCATTTTGGTGAATGGTACTAACTCGATAAGAGACCGATTGCTTTGTGTTCTTCGTGGCTTCGTGGCTTTGTGTGAATCAATAGCTTTTTTCAGGTATAGCTACTTGCCGTAGCTGTGCAGTCCCGACAGGAAGAGATTCACACCCAGATAGCAGAAGATGGTGGCTGCAAAGCCGACAACTGAAAGGATGGCGGCCCGTTTCCCGACCCATCCACGGGTAATGCGGGCATGCAGAAACGCCGCGTAGATGAACCAGACTATCAGGGACCATGTCTCCTTCGGGTCCCAGCTCCAGTAAGTCCCCCAGGCGTAGTTGGCCCAGGCCGCACCGGTAATGATCCCGAGGGTCAACAGCGGGAAGCCGATCATGATCGCCTTGTAGTTCAGGTCGTCGAGCACCCTGATGGAGGGGAACTGGGCGATGATACCGCCGGCCTGGGCGTCACCGGACGCCCCCTCCAGCTTCTCCTTGATCAGGTACATGATGGAGATGCCGCAGGCCACGGCGAAAGCCGCATAGCCGAGGAAGCAGGTGATCACGTGATAGAGGAGCCAGTTGCTCTGGAGAGCCGGAACCAGCGGTTCTATGTGGCTTTCGAGCCCCAGCTGCGCCCAGGACATCCCCAGCAGGGCAAACGGGACGACGAAGGCCCCGACCACCCGGTATTTGTACTTGAATTCGATGATGCCGTAGATGAGAATGATCGTCCAGGAGAAAAATATGACCGACTCATACAGGTTGGTGAGGGGGGCATGACCGAGACCGGCGGCGTATGACTCCTTCCAGCGGAGGATTATGGCGGTAGTCTGAACGATAAAGCCGAAATAGGCGGTACAGCTGGCGACAAGGCCGATGGTCTTGTTCCTGGTCGCCAGGAAGGTAAAAAAGATCAGCATGGAAACCAGGTATGAGAAAGTGGTAACATTAAACAGCATGGAACTGGTCATTATTAATCCTCCGCGTTGTTACGGTTTAGACCGAATGGAGATCCTCGTTACATTTTTTTCAGTTTGTCCGTCAGATCGTCGAATGTAGGCTGGAAGGCCGCCTGGTTCTTGCTTGCCGTCCCGCCGATGGTCACCCTGCCGTTCGCCGTCCTGATCCATATCCGCTTATGGGAGAGGAAGAAGGCTATGCAGATCCCGAGCACCATCAGCGCGCAGCCAGTCCAGACGACCCAGACGCCGGGGTCCTTCGCCACCTGGAGCCCGGTATAATATTTTTCT
>JBGQDJ010000242.1:0-4955 GCA_041495805.1 Geobacteraceae bacterium | reverse complement strand
CTGATATTGATTCTGCCAAGGTGCTGTGAATCAGCCGACGAGATCGGCGCAGCCACAAAGAGAACCGGCTCTGATGTCTAACACGAAAGGGGGAAGAAATGGACGAGAAAAGGAAGTACGAATTCACCTGGGCTCTGCTGGGGAACATTGCGGAAGGTCGTCCGAACCTGGGAAATACGATGCGCCTGGAGGTATATCGTCTGATGCAGTTCTGTTTCCGGGATGCTCTGGAAGCACGTTTCGGCAGCGATGAAGCGGATGCGATTACATACGACTCAGGCTATCTCGCAGGGACCCATTTCTACAACCACCTGATCGGAAAGACAGAGAGCGTTGGAGAACTTGTAAATAAATTGCAGAGTGTACTCAAAGAGCTCGGCATAGGGATTTTTCGGGTTGAAGAACATGATGAAGAGACCGGTAAGATCGTTATGACAGTTTCCGAGGACCTGGACTGCTCCGGCCTGCCGATACTGAGTTACGAGGTATGCACCTATGACGAGGGGTTTATTGCCGCCATCCTCGAATCCGCCCTGGGAAAGAAATTCCAGGTAAAGGAAATCGACTGCTGGTGCACAGGCGATCGGACCTGCCGCTTCCGTGCAGTGCCTGTTGAAGAGTAGCGCCGATGGCGGCCGGTCTTACCCGAGATATCCACAGGCAGATTCACAATAAATATGGAGGGCTCGCCGGAGAGTAGTGTGCTCGTTCCAATCGGACAAATTCAGCAGAGGATTTTAATTAACGCAGATTGAGCGGCAGCACCATGCAGAAGGCTATCGATTTCCTTGCCAGGTCACCCTCCCGCACATTTCCATCCGCCACTTCTCCTTCCAGATGCTGGTCATCGAGGGCACGCAATATTTTGACATGCCCCACCTCAACGGGGTGTTGAGGGTCCCGCGGCTCCGCGCGGTAAACCGGTACTGTTTCGCCGATGCAGAAAATATACTTCGCCTCCTGCGTACCGCCATAGAAGAGCCGCACCCGCTCTCCGCCGCTCATCACCACGTCCGCATTGAAGTGCGGTTGGAGCCCGACATACGTACAGCCGGACAGGGTGAAGGCAAACAGCACTGCCACTGCAAATGCAGCCATTTTCCCGATCATGAACCCTTTGCCGCCTACCTTCTGCTGCCGACAATAAATACGCATTCCGCCCCCTTAAATACTTCCATTACCTGAAATAATTAATACAGCGCGCAACCATGTCAAATCTTTTCCCGTACTATTCACATTGACCGTGCACACTCCCAGGCGTAAAATATATATATCTACAACGCACTGCCGATACTATTATTCCGGAGAAAGTGCTCATGGAACAAGTGATCCGTGACGAGATTAGACGTTTTGTATTGGAAAGCCCCGACAACAGATTCCCGGAAAGCGATCGGCCGTATTTCGACGAACCGCTTATCGGCTTTGCCGCGGCCGATGATCCTCTTTTCTCCGAGTTCAAGAAGGTGATCGGCAAGTTTCATATGACCCCCGCCGAGGTCATGAATAACACCTATGGTGACGGTATAGGGGTGGCCAAGACGGTGATATGCTGGATACTCCCCATTTCCAAGGCAACACGTGAAAGCAATCGGAAGGAAGAGATAATGCCATCGCGGGAATGGGCGCTGACCCGCGCCCACGGCGAACGGTTCAACACGCTGCTGCGTATTCACCTGGTGGAGATGCTCAGATTTGTCAGCGCACAGGCCGTTGCCCCGCTACTCTCCGGAATGTGGCGCCCGGTCAATGAGTCCCCGGTGGGGCTGGCCTCGACCTGGTCGGAGCGACACGCCGCCTTTGCCGCGGGTCTCGGCACATTCAGCCTGAACGACGGGTTCATCACCGACAAGGGGATAGCCCATCGCTGCGGCAGCGTCATCACGGACGTGGTAATTCCGCCGACGCCCCGCTCTTCTGCCGACCCCTGGAGCAATTGCCTCTATTTCCGTGAAGGGGGGTGCGGCCTATGTATCCGGCGCTGTCCGTCGGGTGCGATTTCCCGGCAGGGGCACGACAAGGAGAAGTGCAAGGCATACGTCTACGGGGAACTGAGGAATTCCGCCGGGGAACGATACGGGGTCATGGAAACCGGCTGCGGCCTCTGCCAGACAAAGGTTCCTTGTGAGTCCTGCATCCCTTCCGGAAAGGAGGAACAACATGGATAAGAAAGATGAATACAGGGAAAAGCTGGAAGCGCAACTCAAGGAGTGGAAGGCAAAGATAGAAATGCTGGAAACAAGGGGAGCAAAGTTTTCTTCGGAGACAAAAACCGACTTGATGAGGGAAATCGAGGAGCTAAGGCATAAAAAAGGGATCGTGAAGGATAAATGGAACGAATTGCAGAAGGCAAGCAGCGACTCCTGGGACACCATGAAGGAAGGGGTGGAAAAAGTCGTCGCCGAGCTGAAAACTGCTCTGGAGCGCGTTTTAACCCGCTTCAAGTGATGCTGAAAACATCAGAAAGCGCGCATCTACATAAATGCGATATCGTCCATCCTGTGTTAATGGAATCGAAAATCGCAGGAGCTTGGGCCGGCATATCGGCAGATATTCGCCAATTCCACGCAGGCGCAACCCCTTGATAGTTTCCATCCGGAGTGTCCGGATGGAAACTAGGTTAGGAAAAGAGCGTGCATTCCCATTTGACAACAGTTTTCATCTGCGGAGATGTCATGATCGGACGGGGAATCGACCAGATCCTTCCCCATCCATCTCCCCCGCGCATTTACGAGCCGTACGTCCTGGATGCACGGCAATACCTCGAGCTGGCCGAGGAGACAAACGGGTTGATCCCGCATCCGGTCGGTTTCTCCTATGTCTGGGGAGACACCCTCCAGATCCTGGAAAGGAGCGCACCCGACGCCCGGATTATCAACCTGGAGACCGCGGTCACCACCAGCGGTGATTACTGGAAGGGAAAGGGGATCAACTACCGTATGGAGCCGCGAAACATCCCGACGATCACAGCTGCCGCGATCGATGTCTGCTCCCTGGCCAACAATCACGTTCTCGATTGGGGTTATGGGGGGCTTAGCGAGACCATTCTCACCCTGAAAAGCGCCGGGATCGGAATTGCAGGAGCGGGAAGCAACCTCCCTGAGGCCCAGGCCCCCGCAATAGTGGAGTTAAAGGGTAAGGGACGAGTAATCGTCTTTGCATTCGGCTCGGAATCGAGCGGGATCCCCGAGGAGTGGGGTGCGACCGCCGATGCCCCCGGGGTGAACCTTCTAACGGACCTGGGGAAAGGGACGGTGCGCAGCATTGCATCACGTATCCATCGAGTGAAGAGGCCGGGTGATATCGTCATCGCATCCATACACTGGGGGGGGAACTGGGGTTACGATATACCACTGGAAGAGAAGGAATTCGCCCATGAACTCATTGATACGGCTGGTGCGGACATCATCCACGGGCATTCCTCACATCATGTAAAGGGGATCGAGGTCTATCACGGCAGGCCGATCATCTACGGATGCGGCGACTTCATCAACGACTATGAGGGGATCGGCGGCGAAGAACTGTACCGTGGGGATCTGGGCCTCATCTACCTCGTGGAGATGGAGCCTGCATCGGGAAGACTCACAGGTTTAACAATGTGGCCGACGCGAATAATACATTTCAGGGTGAACCACGCTTCAAAGGGGGAGGCAGCATGGCTCATGGAGACCCTGAACAGGGAAGGGAAGAGATTCGGCACACACGTGAAGAAGGGGGTGGATGACACCTTGATCCTGCGCTGGCAATGATCAGATTCTTTGTTCAGAAATGATCGATCCCCACCCTTGCAGAGGGCCTTTTCCCGTTGCCGCGCGATTCCCAGGCGCTGGACTGCCAGTTGTCCGCCCGACTCTCCCCCTCCATCCAGGGGGGAAGGGTAACATGGAAGTGGCTGGCCAGGGCATGGACGTACGGTTCGTAGAGCAGGCGCAACTCGGTCAATCTACCCTCGAAGGCATCCCCCTCGCGAAGTCTCAGGCCGCTTCCGGCCAGGTGGAGACGCAGGGCAGCCAGCCTTTCCGTTGAAAGACGGTCATGTTTCGGCTCCCTCGGCCTGGTCCTGAAGACCAGGGAAAGATCTACCACCGCGTGGCGGGCCATGGCGAAGGTCAGTTCAGCCTGGCGCTCGCAGGCCCCCTCCAATCCGGACATGATCAGAGCGCAGGTGTCGAGTATCGCAGTCAATGCCGCGAGCCATGACTGATTGTCGTGCTGAGAGCGAAAATAGGCGAGGACCGGATAAGAGAGGTGCCCCTCCAGGAACTCCGCTGACCATCGCTCCCATTCATGGAGGAGTTGCCGCAAGGCCTCCATTCCCCGTTCGTGGCTATGGCGGCGAAGCATCTCTGAGGCTGTGGGAGGAGAGCCTGCGCGGGCATCCAGGAGTGAGATGCTCACCTCGCGACGCGCAAATGACTGGTTGAGGGCAGGGAGGTAACCGATCACCAGGGCGAGAAAGGCAAACCCCATACCGGATTCGATCACCACGAGGATACGGGCAAGGGTGGTAAGGGGGACGACGTCCCCGAGCCCGAGGGTGAAGAAGGTGGTGCCGCTCAGGTAGAGGTCGGTGAGGAAACCTGCTCCCCCGTCCCTGGTCAGAACGGCAGAGTCGAGCCCCCAGTGGAGGAGGGCAAATCCCGTGATCAGTCCAACCGCCCAGATGGTCAGTAGAAGGAGGAGCGACAGGGGGCCGAAGATACTGAGCCACGTCTCCTGCCGCCCCGGCCCCACCAGTGAGCTGATCGTCCTCTCCCAGGGGCGCCAAGTGCTCCGGTAGAAAAACCGGGTAAGGCGGAACCTGCGGGTTACCCGGCGAGGCAGGACGATGGTCTCGAATCCCTCCCAGAGGACAAGGACAATTAGGAAAATTCCGCAAGAAATCGCCACCAGCACTACGGTCACCTCCACCCTGAACAAAACATTTTCCATCTCCTTGTTCACGCGGAGACGCGGAG
>JBGQDJ010000241.1:0-4970 GCA_041495805.1 Geobacteraceae bacterium | reverse complement strand
TTTCGAATTTCGGCCACCTTCTCGCGACACTCCTTTAACTGGTCAAGCGAGTTATTGATGAACGCACCTTGCAGCAAAGAAAGGCATGCATCCGTCTGCCGCCCCAGGTCGCTCATCTCCTTGATCAAATGATGGAACTGGCTTTTCATTTTAAGCCTCCCTCTCTGTAGATATTGCAATCCTCAAAACCTGGTCATCCGACCCGATTTCATTTCCGGATATTTTCCAGTTTGTGAGAATATCACCGAGCATTAACAGTTGTCAATGAAATATTGGTTAATTTTAACCGGACGCCCATGATCACCTGTCTAAGTTGATGCGCTGGGAATTCCGCCTGGACTATCGCTTGTCCTGGAATAAACTCTTTTCGGCCCTTTGAGTCGGACTATATGTGCAGGTTGTCTCTTATGTTGCCGGGATTTACTGTTCTTTTGCATCTTGGTAATAATACCCCGATAATGATATAGTAACCGAACCATGGACAAATTCAAGCTGGTCAGCGATTATATCCCGCGGGGCGATCAGCCGCGTGCCATCGATGAGCTCACCGCCGGCGCACAACGTGGCGACAGAGAGCAGGTGCTGCTGGGGGTGACCGGCTCGGGGAAGACCTTCACCATGGCAAACGTCATCGCCAACAGCGGCCGCCCCGCCCTGGTCCTCGCCCCCAACAAGACCCTTGCCGCCCAGCTCTACGGCGAATTCAGGGAACTCTTTCCGGAAAACGCCGTGGAGTATTTCGTATCCTACTACGACTACTACCAGCCTGAAGCATACCTTCCCACCTCCGACACCTTCATCGAAAAGGACTCCTCGGTCAACGACGAGATCGACAAGATGCGCCACTCCGCCACCCGCAGCCTCCTCACCAGACGGGACGTGATCATCGTCGCCTCGGTCTCCTGCATCTACGGCATCGGCTCACCGATCGAATACCAGGCGATGCATATCTTCTTTCACGACGGGGATGAGGTTGGCCGGGACGACCTCCTGAAAAAACTGGTGGAGATCCAATACGAGCGTAACGACATCGACTTCCACCGCGGCACGTTCCGGGTGCGCGGCGACATCGTCGAGGTCTTCCCGGCCCACGAGGACGAGAAGGCCTTCCGCATCGAGTTCTTCGGCGACATGGTGGAGGGGATAGCCGAGATCGACCCCCTGCGCGGGACAGTCCTGCAGCGGCTTGCCAAGTGCGCCATCTACCCCGCCTCCCATTACGTGGCCACCCGCGAAACCCTTGAGCGGGCCATCGGCGAGATCAGGGACGATCTGCTCATCCGGATTCAATACTTCAGGGAACAAAACATGCTCATTGAGGCCCAGCGCATCGAGCAGCGGACCATGTTCGATCTGGAGATGATGGAGGAGATGGGTTTCTGCCAGGGGATAGAGAACTACTCCCGCTATTTCGACAATCGCCAGCCGGGCGAGCCACCATATACCCTCATCGACTATTTCCCTCGGGACTTCATCATGTTCATCGACGAGTCCCATATCACCGTCCCCCAGGTGGGTGGGATGTACCGGGGCGACCGGAGCCGCAAGGAGACCCTGGTCAATTACGGTTTCCGTCTCCCCTCGGCCCTCGACAACCGCCCTCTCAATTTCCGCGAGTTTAACGAAAAACTCTGCCAGACCATCTATGCGTCCGCCACACCCGCGGATTACGAACTGCAGAAAGCGGGAGGGGTTGTGGTGGAGCAGGTGATCCGCCCCACCGGACTTATTGACCCGGCGATTGAAGTTCGACCCGCCTCGGGCCAGGTGGATGACCTCCTCCACGAAGTCCGTGAGACAGCCGCCCTGGGCGAGAGGGTCCTCGTCACCACACTCACCAAGCGGATGGCCGAGGAACTGACCGACTATTACCGCGATCTGGGGGTGCGGGTAAAATACCTCCATTCCGATATCGACACCCTCCAGCGGATGCAGATAATACGCGACCTGCGCCTGGGGGAGTTCGACGTCCTCGTTGGCATAAACCTCCTCCGGGAAGGACTGGACATCCCGGAGGTCTCCCTGGTGGCGATCCTCGACGCCGACAAGGAGGGGTTCCTCCGCTCGGCCCGTTCACTTATCCAGACCTGCGGCAGGGCGGCCCGAAACCTCTCCGGCCGGGTCATCATGTACGGCGACAACGTCACAGGCTCGATGCAGAACTGCATCGACGAAACCGTCCGCCGCCGCACCCTGCAGACCGAATACAACCGGGAGAACCGGATCACACCCCAGAGCGTTCGTAAGGGCCTGCGCACCATTCTCGAATCGATCGAGGAGCGCGACTACTACACCATCCCCATAGCCGCGGAGGCACAGGAAGAGTATGTGGCGATAGAAAATATCCCGAAGGTCGTGAAGAAGCTGCGCAAGGAGATGCTGGCCTTCGCAAAAGAGCTCAACTTCGAAAAGGCGGCGGAACTGCGGGACAGGATCAAAAAGCTGGAGGATATGGAACTGGCGCTCCGGTAGGTACACCGGCTGCGGCGTCACGCATTTTGCCAGATAAATATGCCCAAGCCGGAACCGAAAAGGAAAATTCAAAAGCAAAAAACGTGAAGTGAATGGGCAGATTAAAGAGCTCCGGAGGCAGTTATGAAGCATTTCCGATGGATTATTCCTATTAGTGCAATATTATTGCTGGCAGGCTGTTTCCAAGTGAGCACGGTCGTCCGGGTCAACCCCGACGGCAGCGGCACGGTTGTGGAAACCATGCTCCTCAGCAAGAAGATGATCTCCCAAATGAACGAGATGATGCAGGGGTTTGCCGGAGAAAACGCCGCCAAGCCTGAGCCAATCGAGCTGTTCGAGCCGGCCAAGCTGAAGGCCGAGGCCGTCAAAATGGGGGAGGGGGTTTCCTATCTGTCGGGGGAAAAGAGCGAGACCGCCGAATACTCCGGGTACACGGCAACTTATGCGTTCATGGACATCAACAAGCTAAAGCTCAACCAGAAGAGCGATGAATCCGCCGGGGGGGCAGGTGGCCAAAAGGCGCCGTCCCTGCCGATTCTCTTCCACTTCAGTAAGGGTCCCCCGGCAACGCTTACAGTTGACCAGCCCAAAGAGAAGACATCCGTAAAGGCGGCCGAAGCGCCGGGAAAGGATGCCGAATCTCCCCAGGCAGTCAAGGGTGTCATGACCGACGAGGAGGCGAAACAGCTGGTGGAGATGTTCATGGGGATGAAGATGGTGCTGGCCATCGAGGTAAACGGCTCCATCGTCGAGACCAACGCCACCCACCGTGACGGAAGCCGGATAACCATAGTCGATTTCGACCTGGCAAAGCTCGGCTCTTCCCTCCCTCAACTGGAAAAGCTGAAGCGGCTGAAGGAGAGTTCGGCTGCCGATGCAAAGGAACTGATGAAGGATTTTCCAGGTATGAAGGTGGACCTTAACGACAGGCTGAATGTGGTGTTCAGCAAATAGATTCAATCCGCACCGCAAAGTCCGGCAATTTCCGCAACGAGCCCTCCGGTAGCGCGGCACACCTGGGTGGCGAAAGGAATGTTCAGCGTCTCCAGTCTGTCGCCGGAGAGGTGATAGTGGGGGGAGCGGAAGTTTGTCGTGTCCGTTATCATGATCGCCCTGTACCCCTCGTCCCAGAATGATGCATGGTCTGAACGCCTGCTGTCCGGCAGGACCTCGCCGGCGCCGGGGACGACCATTGTCTGACAGGGAAGTGGGAGCCCATAACTTTCTATGGCCTGCTCAAAGCCCTTTACCAACCCCAATGAACCCTCGTTACCCACAACCGCGATGAAGTTACCGACCTCCGGGACCTTGAAAGGTATCCCGGCAGGAGCGGTCTGAACGATGGAGTCTCCTGCATAGGCGACCGATTCCAGGACCGCGACCCCCAAGATCTCCCATTTGTTTTCCCTGGCGTACGCGGCAAGGGCCCGGCTTCCACGTCTACCGGAGTCCCTCCCATCATCATCGCTGCCGTTCTCTTCCAGGTTGACGCCGATGAACTGTACGCTCCGTTGGAACCGGAGGGGCCTGAAGACAGTTGCCAGCTCCAGCATTACCGCCACGCCGCTGGCATTGTCGTCGGCCCCCGGCGAATTCGCCACCGTGTCATAGTGGGCAAGGATGATGACACGCTCTTCAGGCCTGCGGACACCGGGATGGGTGGCGATAATGTTTCTGAATTCATTGCCGCTGTCAATGAAGCGGTGCTCCGTCATCTCGTAGCCGAGGGATTGGAGCGAGTTCCATATGTAGTCGGCGGCCTGCTCCAGTGCTGCGGGAGCCGTTGCCGGATGGCGGGGGCCTTCGATGGCCGCGATGTGGGTGCGTATGCGATCCTGGGAAACCCTGTCCAGAGCCTGGCGGACAATTTCAGTGTCGTTTCTCATTGGAAGAGTGCTTCTGTGGATGGATCAGATCGGTTCAGGTCGGAAGCGAAACTCATTTATGCTTGCCCAGATGTTTAGCAACGAGTTTATCGACAATCTGCCCGACCTCTTTTTCTTTGCGCCCGGCCTCATGTTGAAGGGTGGCGATGGTTTCGGCCTTGATGAAAAGGGTGATGGGGAGTCGTTCCGGTTGCGGATTCTTTTCCGTCGTCATTGCGCCCTTGTTGCGGGGGGTGCTGCTTCTTTCGCCCTTTCTCGGCACGCCGGCAGGCTGTCTTGGCTCCATTTCGGCAAACCTGAGTGCGCTCTCCTCGTCGAACGGTGGCTTATGGACCGAAGGCGTTTTCTTTAAGCGGGTCATTTCCCCACCTCCTTGAGGATTCCTTTCACCTCGGCGGCAAGTGCCGCTACCTCGGCATGGGCGGTCTTGTCGAGCCACTCACTCACCGCCAGCCCCCTGGCCAGGGCCTCGCTGTACGCAACCCGGTAGCCGAGCCGGGTGGTTAGTTCCTTGAGCCCCAGCTCTTTGCGGGCGGCTTCACTCAGCTCCACCGCCTCACGTGTATGAGCCCTGAACCTGTTCCAGACGATCCGGACATCAATGTCTGAACG
>JBGQDJ010000240.1:0-5002 GCA_041495805.1 Geobacteraceae bacterium | reverse complement strand
GATGATGAGGAAGTCCATGGGGGAGCTGTGAAACCCCTTTTGCCGCCGTGAGAACTTCGATATCAGGATGATGAGGACAGCGAATATCCCGAATGAAAGGTTATAGAAACGCGCCAGAGGGGCGCTCAGCAAGTCGGACACCTTGTCGTCGCTCAGGTAGACGGCAAACGGGATCAGGATATACAGGACGGGCCTCAGAATCAACTCCAGGCTCTCCCTGCGGATAAGCCAGGTGAGCAGGATAAGGCAGGTTAAGATGGCGCAGATGACCGTAATATACCTGGAGGGGCTTTCCGCGACCAGACAGGTACTGAAGAGCAGCACCGGAATGCCGAACTCGAAAACCCGGAATGAAAGCCTGATTATGGTCCCTTCTCTCTTTAAAAGCCTGAAGCGCCCGGAAATCTTGAGATCGAGGAAATCGAATCGTTTGACCTTCCACACCGTTCTGTCGGCTAAGGAAAAGCCCACCAGGATCAGGATGGAGAAAAGGAGGTATCCCGCCAGGAGGAGCCAGTCGGAGTAGAATCGCAGAATTACCGCCGCGAGAAGCAGGATAGTCTGAAATATGTAGATAATAAGCACCGACTCGGGATGAAGGAAGCCGAACTCCATCAGGTTGTGGTGAAAATGGTTCTTGTCCGCTGAAAAAGGGGAGCGCCCCCTTGCTATCCTTATGACCATGACCGTGAGGGTGTCCAGCACCGGAAATCCCAGCAGGATCAGAGGCAATACCGGGCTCAGGGCCGTGGGATGGCCCTGGGTGAGGGCGAGCGAGAGGGTGATCGCCGAAAAACCGAGGAACTGGCTTCCGGCATCCCCCATGAATATTGATGCGGGATGGGTATTGAAACGGAGGAAGCCGAAGATCACCCCGGAGAGGGCAAGGCTGATAAGGCCGATTATAATGTTGTCATCCAGGTAAGCGAGGTAGCCGATACCCGCAAAGATGAGGAGACATATCCCTCCGGCAAGCCCGTCCAGGCCGTCGGCCAGATTGATGGCATTGGTCACACCAACTATCACCAGGAGGGTGAGGGGGATGGCAGCCCACTCGGGCAGAAGGAAATTGTCCGGCGCAAGCATCCCCAAGGTCTGGATCTTGATCCCCCCGAAGAGAATGGCGATAAGGGCCGCGGCGATCTGGCCGGAAAACTTTATCCCAGGGGAAAGTTCGCGGAAATCGTCAATAGCCCCGAACAGCACGAGCAGGCATCCTCCCGCCAGATAAGCCTGGACAAATCTGTCCCCGTAATTCCAGTAGATGATCGGGATGAAGGCTGCCACTGCCATGGCTATGCCCCCCACCCGGGGAATAGGCCACTGGTGCACCGTCCTTTCGTTGGGGGCATCGACAAGCTGCCATCGCATCGCCAGGGCGCTGAAGAGCGGAACAAGGACGATGGTTATAAGTACCGCAAGAAGCAGTGTCGATAAAAAAATCATAAACCCTTTTCCTGATCAGCCAGACCACTAACCGATAAATCAGCGCTATTGTGGGAGGAATGTCGCCAACACCGGGCATATTTCCCGGCTAAATCCCTGCAGGCGCGTATCGGCATCGGCTAGCCGTTCCGAATCGTATACGGGCGTGATGACCCTGACCAGGGCGCCGTCCGTCCTGCGGCTGGTCAGGGCGTTCCAGAAGGTATACAGCTTCAGTTGAAAAAGGTTGGTCACGACTCGCCCGTGCTGGGGAAACCAGTAATAAGTCAGCTCCTTGACACCACCCTTCTGCATGTAGGCGCGGTTTACCCGCATGCTTCCGGCGCCGGTTTTGACAGGAAAGGTCACATCTCCGGATTGTTCGAAGAGCCAGCCTCCTCCGGGGAGACATGAGGCTGGTGAATGGATGGATCCGCCTTTGGTCTGGCTGCCGAAATAGGCGGTATAGAAGCTGACCACCTTCCCCTGCGAATCCTTATAATCAACCATCACGTAATCATCGAATTTCAGCTCATCGAGATACATTTTTTCCATGATTGTCCTTACCCCTTGCCAGTTGGATATCCGCAGGGGAAACTGGTCGAAGGGACGGGATGACGGGACCTTCTCGTGAAAATTAACGTTGTGCGCAAGGAGAACGGAGACCATGAGTAAAATTAGCGAAACGATAAACTGGGCCGGCAGAAACCGATGCCTCGCGGAAACCGCGCAGGGAGCCGCGGGAACGGTTTGAGCGGCGTTATCCGACCTCCGGAGCGCGGTGCCCTGCTTCTTTTCGGATTCGGTGGGGGGGCAGATTTTATTCAAAAGCACCATTTCCAGCAGAAGCAGCCCCAGACAACACATGAAGATGAACCAGCCGGAAAAGTCGTGGAAAAGTCCTTCCGCCGCCGCCGCCCCGAAGAACTGGTAGAGAATGCCGACGGAAGCGATACGTAGGCCGTTGGAGACAACCGCGATTGGAATAGCGGAGAAGACGAGCAACACCTTTTTCCATAACGCTGCTTTGTAATAGTAGGCCAAAAGGATGCTCATCATTATCAACGGGAAAAAATAGCGTAGCCCGCTGCAGGCATCAACCACCTGGAGCCTGGTGAATCCCAGATCAATGACATTACCCTCGCGGTAAGCGGCCAATCCACACAATTGCATCAAAGCAACCCCCAGTTTTGAGGAGAGAAGCTTCAGTTCGAGGGTGAGATTATTGGTTATGAACTTGGGAAAAGGGAACATGGTAATCAGGAAACATAATGGCATCGCGGCGATTTTCAGCCTGTTCCATCCCATATAGGTCCAGGCAAAGCCTATCAGCACCAACCAGGAGCCGAAGTAAATGGTGTAGAATTCTCCTCCCAGCTCTCCCAGCCAGTAGAAGGCTATTCCGAGCACAAGCGGGACAAGCCCGGTCCAGGAAACTTCGGCTGGATGAGCTTTCAGAGCAGTTCGCTTTTCCCAGAGCATATAAAGGGAGATCAGCGGCACGAACCAGCAATAGTTGTAGTCCTCGCCCATCCATTCAGTAAACAGATGCAGATAGGCGGAATGAAAGAGAAGAGCGAAGAGGAGCAGGCAAGCAGACCGGTAGAACAGCGGCTTCGCGAGATTCCTCCCGTTCTGTCCGGTGTTTTTTCCATTCATTTCCGATGCATCGAATCCGGTCACTTTGACTCCACTTTATTTCAATAGACATCAGTTACGTCGGACGCAGTTCGTTCCGGAGGGACTGGTTTTATAGGGGATCAGAAAAAAGATGTAAGTAAGTGTCAATCATGTCCCGGAAGGGCAGCTTGGAGATGGACCGACCGTTCAGTAGAAACAAGCATCACGACAAGGGATTATATGCGGGATATTTTGAGATAATGTTACAGGAAGATAAATGTTTGGTGCCAAAAGTTTTTTACTTATGCTCAGGCAACTGGTCCTCGCGGGAGACAATCCAGCGTCCATGCCCGGTAATTCAATGAACCCGGGCAGATGGGAAATTCACTTGAACTGCCTTATCTTTCGCAGAGGCTTCAAAAAGGTAGTCCATGGATAAGGCTTGAGGCCGTTCATTACCCAGGCATAACGGTCCATTCGGTTTGCCTCCAAGCGATTTCTCAACGACGCGTTACTGACCCCTCCGGCGCGCATTTTCACCAAAACCTCGGGAATATATGCCATCGAGATTTTGTGCTTCACCAGAAAGCGGAGCATTAACTCATAATCCGCTGCGGAACCAAGGTTGAGATTGAACATGCCGTATTTATCATAGACCTGGCGGCGGACAAAAAAAGTTGGGTGCGGCGGCATCCACCCCCAGTAAAAGTTTTCCTTGTGAAAAGGGCCTGATTTCCAGATGCGCGTTATTTTTGTTATGTCCGCCGGATCGACATAAACCAGATCACCATAACAGGAGTCAATGCCATCTCTTGAGAATATCCGAGCAACTTTAGTCAGCACCATTTTGTCTGCATAGAAATCATCAGAATTCAGAATCCCTATTACATCGCCAGTAGCCAGGGCAATTCCCTTGTTCATCGCGTCGTAGATTCCCTGGTCGGGCTCTGAAATTATCTTCGCAATGTGGGGATATGAATTGACAGTATCCAGCGTGCCGTCGCTTGATCCGCCGTCGATAATTATATGTTCGACTTTGTTCCCTTGATCCTTGACACTGTCCAGGCAGTCACGGATGGTGGAACCGCTGTTGAAGGTTGCAGTTATTATGGAGATGCTTACCATTGAATAGGTTAACCTTTTGCCGGATTCGGATGCGAATCGAGCTTTATGCCGTACTCTCTTCCAAGCAACTGCCTGATGGAGTCGGCATTGGTGCCGCCTTTTAAATATATCTCAAATATCTTGGCATCAACCAGGAACCTGTACCAGAAGCCCTGGAGAAAATGCCAGACAAGTCCTTCCTTTCCGTCAAGGAAACCGACCTTCAGGAAATACCTGTAGATAAAATAGATGAAAGGTCTGAAAAACAGGGGCAGTGAGGCATATCTGATCTTCAGCCAGCGCTTTCGCTGTTCCTGCGTGCCCGTCATGCTGGCCACGATTCCATCTTCCTCCAAGAAAACGAACCGCATATTTAAAAGATCAATTGCCTCGCGCAGGGCATAGTTATTATGCTTGTTCGTCCACCAGCCAAGGTTATTCAGATTGTCGTCGACAATGTCACCCATGAATCTGCGGCTTGTTCCCTCGGTAGTTTTTATATGTTCGTCCATCCACCTCTGCTCACAGTACCCTTTGCCGTATCGGAATAGCCGCATTACATATATCGGATACATGGCCCCATGCCGGATCCACTTGCCCATGAAATTCATCCTTCTGCCAATATAGACACCGGTTACTTCGTCAGCCAGCTGAACCAGATTGTTGCAAAGCTGATCCCTTAGTGAGTCGGTTACGATTTCATCGGCATCCAGTCTGAAAACCCAATCAGTCCTGATCGGCAGATTATTCAAAGCCCAGTTAAACTGGGTCGAGTAATTCACCCATTTGTTTTTAAAGACTTGCGCCCCAAGTGATTCGGCCAACTCGCAGGTCCTGTCCGTTGAATAACAGT
>JBGQDJ010000239.1:0-5012 GCA_041495805.1 Geobacteraceae bacterium | reverse complement strand
TCTTCCCTCGCATGACCATGGACGACGCACTGGATGTGGTGGATGCGGTGAAGAAAGTTATCGCGCGAAACAAGAGATAGAAATCCCCCTAAATCCCCCTTTGTCAAAGGGGGACTTTTAAACCCGAGCATACGCCCATGACAGACAAACCTTACATAACTATCGTCATACCGGTCTACAACGAAGAGGGCAACCTTCATTCCCTTTTCGGCCGTCTCTATCCGGTGATGGAGAAGATCGCGAAGCCCTTCGAGATCATCTTCACCGACGACGGCAGTCGTGACCGCTCCCTAGCCATCCTCAGGGAGCTGGCAGAGCGATACCCGGAGGTAGGTGTAATAGAGTTCAACGGCAATTTCGGCCAGCATATGGCGATCCTCGCGGCATTCGAGAAGAGTTCGGGCGAGATAGTCATCACCCTCGACGCCGACCTGCAGAACCCGCCTGAAGAGATACCGAAGCTGGTAGCAAAGATGGAACAGGGACACGACGTGGTGGGGAGCGTCCGCATGAAACGCCGGGACACCCTGTTCCGCCGCACAGCTTCACGCCTGGTCAATATGGTCACAAGGAAGATGACCGGAATGCAGATGAGCGACTACGGCTGCATGCTGCGCGCATACAACCGCAATGTCATCGACAACATCAACCGCTGCAGGGAGATGACCACCTTCATCCCCGCCCTTGCCCAGACCTTCGCCTATAACCCTTGTGAGGTTGAAGTGGCCCACTCCGAAAGGACTGAAGGGGAGAGCAAGTATTCCCTCTACAGGCTGGTCAGGCTCAACTTCGACCTGATGACCGGCTTTTCCGTGGTGCCTCTGCAGATGTTCGCCTTCTTCGGGATCATAACCGCCCTCTTCTCCCTCGCCTTCGCCGTATTCCTCCTCATCCGGCGCTTTATAGTCGGCGCCGAGGTGGAAGGAGTCTTCACCCTCTTTGCCATCCTCTTCTTCTTCATCGGGATAACCATTTTCGGGATCGGCATCGTCGGTGAATATGTGGGGCGGGTCTATCAGGAAGTGAGGAAAAGGCCACGGTACGTGATACGGCGGACACACGGGTTTCATGAATAATCTTTTTTCCACGAAGTACACGAAGTTACACGAAGAACTACCAAAAAATTAATATTTACATAATTTCGGATCGGTTTTTTCCTCACATGTTTTAAGTTTTACTTCGTGTCCCTTCGTGTCCTTCGTGGATAAGGTAGCTTTTGATTTAAAGAATTTTTCTGTGCCTCCATGGCAAATTTGAAAGAGATTCCATGAGCAGAATCGTCGTCTGCGCCTATCACAATGTCGGTTACCGCTGCCTGGAGGAATTGCTCCGTCAGGGGGCGGATGTGGCCATGGTCTTTACCCATGAGGACTCTCCGACCGAGGAGATTTGGTTCGCCTCTGTGAGGGATCTGGCAGACGAGCATAATATCCCATGGCGAACAACGGACATCAACGCCCCTGAGAATGTCGCCAAGCTCCGGGATATCGCGCCCGATTTCATCCTATCCTTCTACTACCGTAACATGGTTAAAAAGGCGGTGCTCGGCATCCCCGGATGCGGCGCACTGAACATGCACGGCTCCCTGCTCCCCAGGTACCGGGGCAGGGTCCCTGTAAACTGGGTGATCATCAACGGCGAGACTGAAACCGGCGCCACCCTGCATTACATGGTGGAGAAGCCGGATGCGGGCGACATCGTCGATCAGGAGAAGGTCCCTATCCTCTTTACTGACACCGCCCTGGATCTCTTCGACAGGGTGACCGATGCGGCGGTCAAGGTGATCGGCCGATGCTGGCCTCTCCTTCTGGCGGGCACGGCCCCCCGGATAATCATGGACCTTGCAGCAGGGAGCTATTTCGGCGGGAGAAAGCCGGCCGACGGCCTGATTGACTGGACAAAGGGAGCGGTTCAGATATACAATCTCATCCGCGGAGTCACCCACCCCTATCCCGGAGCCTTCACCCATCTCGACAGCAAGAAAGTGACCGTCTGGGAGGCATGGCCTGTGGAAGGAAAGGGAAAACCGGGATTGGTCGTCTCTGTGGACCCGCTGCTGGTAGGGACGGGAGAGGGGCTTTTGGAAATACGCTCGCTGCAGATCGAAGGGGATGGGGAATTAACGGCAAAAGTGTTTCTGGCAAAGAACAAACTGAATGCCCTGACGTTTTGCAATTCATAAATAACCAACCGGCTTCGAGAAAGGAGTCGTATGCAAGGCGCGTGAGGACCGGGAGTCGAGGCGTAGCAGCGCTACGTTGAGACCCACGGCCCGCAACGTAACGCCGCAGACGGCCCTTTATCGGAGCCGTTCCAAGGGGAAACAAACCATGAAAGTACTGATCCTGGGCGTCAACGGCTTTATCGGCAACGCCTTGACCCATCGCATCCTCGAGACCACCGACTGGGAGGTCCACGGTCTCGACATGAGCGACAACAAGCTCGAACACTCAATCGGTCACCCCCGGTTTCATTTCCTTGAAGGGGACATCACCATCAACAAGGAATGGATCGAGTACAACGTCAAGAAATGCGACGTGGTGCTGCCGCTTGTGGCAATCGCCACCCCCATCACCTATGTTAAGGACCCGATTCGTGTCTTCGAGCTCGACTTCGAGGAAAACCTGAAGATCATCCGCCAATGTGTAAAATACAGGAAGCGTGTTGTCTTTCCATCCACCTCCGAGGTCTACGGGATGAGCCCCGACCGGGAGTTCGACGAAGAGAGCTCTCCTCTCATGCTCGGCCCCATCAACAAGGAACGCTGGATCTATT
The DNA here is from genome assembly GCA_041495805.1 of Geobacteraceae bacterium. Lineage (GTDB taxonomy): Bacteria > Desulfobacterota > Desulfuromonadia > Geobacterales > Geobacteraceae > JBGQDJ01. The sequence continues at coordinate 2,237 of JBGQDJ010000239.1, read as the reverse complement.
CCTGCGCCAAGCAGATGCTCGACAGGGTGATCTACGCCTACGGCGCCCATGAAGGCCTCAGCTATACCCTGTTCCGCCCATTCAACTGGATCGGCCCCAAGCTGGACAGCATCCATACCGCCAAGGAGGGAAGCTCACGGGTCCTCACCCAGTTCCTCTACAATATCCTTGCCGACGAGCCGATCCAGCTGGTTGACGGCGGCGGTCAGCGCCGCTCCTTTACCTATGTTGAAGACGGCATCGACTGCCTGATGCGGATCATCGAGAACAGGGACGGATGCGCCTCCAGCGGCATATTCAACATCGGCAACCCTGCCAACGATCTGTCTGTAAAGGAACTGGCCGAAAAACTCATCGCCCTGGTCGCAGAATACCCTGAATATCGGGCCAAGGCCGAGGCCTGCCGGCTCCTGGAGACCACCTCCGACTCCTTTTACGGCAAGGGATACCAGGATATGCTGAACCGCGTCCCATCCGTTGAGAACGCACGCGAACGGCTCGGCTGGACGCCGAAAACCGGCATAGACGAGGCGTTGCGCAAGACACTTGACTTCTACCTTGTCGAACAGAAGGAGATGATCGAGCACCTGCTGTAGACGATCAGATATTGAACCAATAACTCTCCGGAAAGAAAGGACCCACCCCATGCGCAGCAACATCGTATTCACCCTGACCGGTCCCGACAGGATCGGTATAGTTGAGTCCGTCACCAAGATGTTCCTCGATCACGGCGGCAACGTGGAATCAAGCCGCATGGCACGGCTTGGGGGAGAATTCGCCATACTGATGCTGGTTTCCCTGCCCGAGGAGCACTCCGCCGGCCTGGACAGGGATATAGAGGCGCTGGTAGCCCGTGGATACAAAGTGACCACCAGCCGCACCGAACAGAAGGACGCCGGAATGCATTCCGGCTGGCTCCCTTTCAAGATTGAAGTCGAAGGGGCCGACCATGAGGGAATAATCCATGAGGTCGCCCGATACCTTTCTGAGCGGGGAATCAACATCGAATCGATGGAAACCGGTGTCGGATATGCGCCGGTAAGCGCCACACCGCTCTTTACCATGTCTGCTATCGTCGCAGTCCCTCCCGACCTGGCAGGCGGGGACTGGGAAGCCGCTCTGCAGAATACGGGAGAACTCCTTAACGTTGATATCAGGGTATCCGCGCTGCCAGGGCAATAGCCCGGACACCGGAACAAACCCATGGACCAGCCTGTTATCGCCCTGAAAATAGATGTGGATACCTGGACCGGCACCCGCGACGGGGTGCCGCGACTCCTGGAAATACTGGAGCGTTTCGGCATCAGGGGAACATTCTACTTTTCCATGGGGCCAGACAACTCAGGCAAGGCGATCCGCCGCATATTCACCCGCAAGGGTTTTCTGAAGAAGATGCTGAGGACCAGGGCCCCCTCCATGTACGGCATCAGGACCCTCCTCTCCGGCACACTTCTCCCCGCTCCGATTATAGCGGAATCTTTCCCCGAAATTCTGGCGAGAACGGAAGAGATGGGACATGAAACCGGCATCCATTGCTGGGACCATGTGGAGTGGCACGACCACCTGCCGAAGATGGGAAAGGAGACCGTTGCAGCCGAGTTGAACAGGGCCTGCAGGCTTTTCGAGGAGATTTTCGGCCACAAGGCCGGAAGCACCGCCGCGCCCGGTTGGACGATGAGCCCTGTCTCCCTTGAGGTACAGGACGGGCTCTCCCTTTCCTACTGCAGCGACGCAAGAGGAACCGCGCCATTCTTCCCGGTGGTGAAGGGAAGGCGCTTCGCCACCCTCCAGGTCCCCACAACCTGGCCCACCATGGACGAGATCCTTGGTGAGAACGGCATCACCATGGAGAATGCCAACGACTATTACGTCTCTCTCCTGAGGCCTGGGCTGAATGTCCATACGATCCACGCCGAACTTGAAGGAAAGGCTCTGGACGCGCTCTTCATCGACCTTCTGGAAAAGCTGCAACAACGGGAGGTCCGCTTCATCACTCTTCGTGAAGCGGTAGCCGAATTTTCCACCAATGCCCCGGATCACCTGATGTCAATGGGGGAGATAGCCGGACGGGCCGGTCTGGTGGCCCTCCAGGGTCCCTTTGTTCCCAAATCGGACCCGCCGGGGCAATAAAGATAAAAATCAAAGGCAATGGAACACGGATAAAATCTGATCTTAGCTGATTTACGCGGATAAACCTACAAGTGGAAACATAAAATTTCGCTAAAATCCGTCCAATC
>JBGQDJ010000238.1:0-5014 GCA_041495805.1 Geobacteraceae bacterium | reverse complement strand
GGGTTTTTCCCGCTGTAAGAGAGGGTAAAGGCAATGGTCGCAGGCCTGGGCTGGCCTGTGCGGGGATCGATCACATCGGCGCTGACGGTGTTGAATTTGATATCCTTGCGCATCTTGTCGACGATCTCTTCGGTGGTCCATTTGTTTTTAAGGTCATCGTAAAGCTTGAACTTGTTGATGATCTCCAGGAGCCTTGTGGTGCCCATGATCCGCTGATTGATCTCCTGGAGCCGCTGATCCGCGAAGGTGGTGACCGCGGTGTTGACGTATTCCCGGGGGACTTCCTGCTCTTCGATCAGTATGGTTGCGGTGGAACGGTATGTCGGCGGCCAGCAGAAGGCGACAATCGCGGCGATGATAAAAACAGCGCCCGCCGGGACTATTATGCTCCACCTTCGCCGTTTCAGAATATCTAGAAAATCCTGTGCTGTTTTTACTTCAATTTCCATATCCGCCTCGTTGTATAGGGTTTACAAAAAGAAATCATGGCGCATCACCAGCCGCAGCATGAAGATATTCTGATTCGCATGCGTCTTGAACTGACCATAATCGATATCCACATGGTGATAATTCGCTTCCATCGCCAGATCCTTGTTAAAGTCATAATGAAGCATGCAGTCGAGTTCCAGGGTCTTTTCATCGATAGGCAGAACGGAAAACTGGTCCTGGCTCGACTTGTTCAAGAAGTATCCGAAGTTTATTGCACCGGAAAGCTCCTGAGTGAATCTGTTCCCCAGGGTTACGGAGCCGCCGGTCCTTTCCGTGGAACCGGTCCTGCCGGCTGCCAGACTTACATCATGGTTGAAAGAGACAGAGCCGTTCAATCTTTCCCCGCTGTAGTTGAAGGAAATATTCCCTACCCATCCCCAATCTCCGTTCGAACTGTTATTTACTCCACCTTCAAGCAGATCGGAGCGGGTAAAGCGTCCTCCTGCTTTCAGGGAGAGGCTCCAGAGTTCTCTGATCCTGTAAGACAGACCCAATGTAGCGGAATAATTGTCAACCGTGGATACGTCGGTAAGTTGCCGGTTGAAATCAAATGACTCCTGCAGGCTGGTTTGCGGAGTCAGTGTATAGCTAAGCGATGCCGCTGCCTGGTGCTGCCTGCTGCCGACTAAATCGGAGCGGTCGTAATCCTGTTGGCTGTAGCCGTAGGAAAGGGATATCCGACTCTTTTCCGTGGCTGCGTAGCTCCCTCCCGCCTGATAGCTCTGCACTCTGCTCTCCGAATTGATGGAGAGACCGGTAGACGGGTCAAGCTGATCCGGCCGGGAATTCAGAGTATAGGATGCACCCGCTGAGAGGGCCAGACGCGGGTTTACCTGGTAACCGCCCGTGCCGTTGACAAAGTAGTCAACCGCGTCGGACCCGGAGTGGCTGGCGTATTTGAGCCAGTTGATCCCCCCGGACAGGCTTGCGTTGCCCCGTTCAGTTCTGCTGGAGAGTTCCAGGGTCGGGGTAAGGGTCGTTATAAAATCGCCAAGCCTGTTGCCGGTTGCCAGAAAGATATTGTTGTTGAATTCTTCCTTTGCCGCAATGCTCGGGGTCAGCTTCAGCTCCTGGCCCATGACCGCCGGCGCTGTCGTAAGCAGTATCAGGGCGACCAGCGCCCCTTTCAGATAGTGGTGGTCAGGGAACAATTATTACGTCCCCCCGCTTGAGATCGATATTCGTCTCAAGATGTCTTCCATCCGAAACATCATTGTAATTGAAGGGAAACATGACGGTTTTCCCGGCCTCCTGGCGGAATATCTTTATATCCCTCTTCTCCGCAAAGGGATTCAGGCCGCCAACCATGGCGAGCGCCTGCAACACGTTGGTATTTGCTAGGAGCATCTGTCTGCCGGGGACGTTTACCCTGCCGAGGACATATATGATCATGCTGTTGGACTGCTTGACCTCGACCGTCACGCCGGTGTCGGAAACGTAGCGGGCCAGCTTCTTCTCCAGCTCCTGTTTCAACTGCGCCACCGTCTTCCCCCCGGCCGTAATCTCACCGACCAGGGGAAAATATATCTTGCCGTCCGGCAGCACGACTACGGTCCTTGTCAGGTTCTCATCCCGCCAGACCGAAATACCGATCTGATCACCCGGGCCGATTATGTAATCCGCATCCGCGCCGAGCCCGCCAGCCGCGGATTGGACGGTCTCACCCGGATTCGGATCGGAGCCGAAACCGACCTTGTACATAATATTCTTCCACCAGGATTTATCCGTCGGCAACGGAGACGTCGCAGCCTGAGGGGCCGTCTGCTGCGGAACCTCAGCATCCTTGGCGGGAGCGGAATCAGCTTGGGGCGACGCAGGCGCGGCCTGGGTAGCCTCAGGTTCCGTACCGGCAGCGGATTCCGGCGTGGCAACGGGGTGTCCCTCGGAAACCGTTTCAGCCGGATTATCCTCCGGGGGCAATGTCAGTTGAATTCCGGACTTTTCCGTGGAACCGCCGCTCATCTCCCCGGACGCCCGGAGAGGGACGGCGGCGGCTCCAATAACAAGCAGGCATACGGCAATCATTTTCAGTTTCATAACTTCCCCTGCAATTTTCAAAAAATTCGAACCCTTACCCTGGCCGCAAAAACATCTTTTCGACCTCTGTTATGTCGTCAGAAGATAACACCTGATAGTTACAGGCATGTGCCGGTATGATGAAAAATTCATGAATCACTGATTTCCAGCCAACATTCCCTATATCTTGGCCAGTGTCCGGACCGCCTCTTCCCTTCCGGAGAACTCGTCCTTTCTGGAAAGGGCCTTGCTCAGGCTCTGTTTTGCCTCCGGAAGGCGTCCAGCCATGTATAGCGCCATGCCGAGGTGGTAGTTGACGACGGCGGCTTCGGGTGCCTTTTCCTGGACTTTGCTCAACAATTCAACCGCCTTTGCAGCATCTCCTTTCCTGTAGTTGACCCATCCCAGGGTATCCTGGACGGTTAGCTCTTCAGGATTAAGGGAGCGGGCCTTCACAGCAATGGAGAGTGCTCGCTCCAGCTCCTTCCCGGATTTCGCCGTCTCACCCAAAAGGAACGCCAGGTCGTTTGCAACCCGCCATGACTGGGGATTGATCTTAAACGCCTGTTCATATTCGGCAATCCCGCGATCCATTTTCTTTTGCTTAACATAAAGCTCCCCCATCTTGACAAAACCGATCGGCACATTCGGGGCTTTGCGCTTGACCTCGCCATATTCCTTCTCGGCCTGACCGGAGTCGCCCGCGGCAACATAAAAATCTCCCAACTGGACGCGAGCTTCCAGGTCGGACGGGTTCTTCTCTATCATCCTAGCCAGGACACCCTCGCCGCTTTTAAAATCCTTCTGAATGGCGTAATAGCGGGCAAAGGCAAGCTGCGTCTCCCTGGAGTTGGGGTCAAGCTTTTGTGCGGTCTTCAGGTTATCCAGCACAAGGCTCATCTCCCTGTTTATCAGATGGGCTTCGGCAAGGCGGATATAACCCTGGACGAACTGGGGGTTCTCGCTCACTACTGTCCCAAACTCCGCTACCGCCTTCCCTCCCTCCCTTTTCAGGAGATATATGTTCCCTTTGGAGAAGTGCGCTTCCACGTTCTTCGGGCTCTCTTTAATGATCTCGTCCAGATATTTCCCGGCCTGTTCGGTCTCATTGCGCTGTAGATGGATCCTGGCCAGGACGTTCTTTGCCTGGATCACACCTGGATTGTCGCTTTTTCCCAGGCCCAGGCACTCCTTCAGCACTGCCATCCCCTGCTCCACCCGGTTCGTGTTCAGGTAGAATTCGCTGAGTGCAAAGCGGAGGGGGAAGCTCTTGCCGTTTTTGGCGATCCCTTCCTTAAGCTCCCGTTCCGCGTCAGTGAGCCGGTTATGGGAGATATAGAAACCGGCGACCTGTTTGCGATGATCTTCACTGGCCGGATCAGCTGCAATCAGCCGGTTCAGGATGTCAATTGCCTGCTGTTCCTTGCCTGAAGCCCAGTAGAGTCCAGCCAGGTTCAGCTTGTGGCCGGCATTGGCCGGCTCGATTTCGCTTACCTTCTGCAGAATGGCGGCCGCTTCGTCGATCCGTTTTTCCCTGGCGCAGATCTGCGCCAGGGTCAGATTCAGGGCCACGGATCTGGGATTGGCCTCAACCCCCCGGCGGACCGCGCTTTCAATCCCCTTCCCATTGCCGGAACCGGCCTCGGCTGTGGCCAGCAGCATATAGACATCGGGAGTCTTGATCCCCTGGCCGATCAGCCCTTCCAGGTATTGTCGCGCCTTGTCGAACTCCTTTTTGGCCACCATGACGGCCCCCTTCAACTGAAGGGCATCCTCATTTTTCGGGTCCTTGCTCAAGAGGATCTCCGCCTTTTCCATTGCCTTGTCGGGCTGTCTGGCGGCAAGGAGAATCTTGCCCAGCTGGTACTGGGCATCACGGTTGTTGGGATCCAGTTCCACCGTCTTGCTGAAGTTTCCGTATGCGGCCTTGATATCCCCCTCTTTCAGGGCGATCATCCCCAGCATCCGGAATGCATCGGCGAACTTGGGGTCGATCTGCACCGCGTTCTTGAACTCAAGCTTTGCCTTGACCAATTCTCCTTTCTCAAAGAGCGTCTTCCCCTTGCCGAAAAATTTCATCTTTTTCGCTTCCGGTCCGCTGCAGGAGATGAGGAGCAGGACCCCAAAAATCGCCAGCATTGATTTCACTTTATGATTTCCCATCATTTTCATGCCTCCTTTAAAAAGTCTTTCGACCTGTTTATTTTATGGTCAGCAGCAATAGAGACGCCATCGTCGCAAATGCCACCCGGTTGAATTTGCCCCTCAACTCCGCCAGCAGTACCTCGTAACTGAAATAGAGCAGTATGATCCTTGCGGCCATGAGCCCCAGCTGGTACTCCTGGATCTTTTGATCGGGCATATTCGGCGCCACCAGGGCCAGTATGATGATGAGGAAGTCCATGGGGGAGCTGTGAAACCCCTTTTGCCGCCGTGAGAACTTCGATATCAGGATGATGAGGACAGCGAATATCCCGAATGAAAGGTTATAGAAACGCGCCAGAGGGGC